>NZ_CP169638.1:600000-847500 GCF_042134605.1 Flagellimonas alginilytica
TTAAAAATCCATATACAATTTGACCATCCGAGTTTGATGAATTTCCTACGTATCGCGTTATTTGGCTGTTGAGCCCTATCTGTGCTTCCAGACTCAAGTTTTTGATCAACTCCTTATTAAACCCGAGTATAGCAGTTTGATTTACAATTACCTCCTTACTATCCCCTATATTGAGATATCCTTGCTGATACACATCATCATACCCGCCTTTATTGGAAAAATCGAAGCCCGTATAGCTCTCTGAATCAAAACCTGCGCGGTATGTAACATTCAGCGAGTTGGAGAGCTGATAATTTGCGGTTACATTTCCAAAAACACGGACTTTATCATCATAATTCCCGGAATTGTTTAGAATCCAAAGTGGATTGGTATCGTTACGGTAATAGACAGACTCCCCTGTCAAAGGGTTCTGATAGGGCAACTCTGTTAAATCTATCCATCGGGGCAAATAGAACACCAGATTAAAAATATCCTCATCATTGATCAAATTTACCTTTCTGGTCGAATACCCAATATTTGCGGAAACATCCAGTTTTTCACCAAGCTGGGCCTTTCCTCCCAAGCTCAAATTAAAACGCTTTAAATCGTTGTGGTCAATTATTCCAGACTCATCGGTATATCCGGCCGATAAGTTAAAGCCCACTTTTTCTTTGGATGTTGAAAAGGTCAAGGAATGATTTGTTCCTATTCCCATTCTAAAAATATTCTTCACGTTATCCGGTTTTGGGCCTATTTTGATCATTTTGTCCGCATACTCAGGAAAAATATCGCCCATATTGGCATAAGGGTGCGGTACTGGGTCCATTTCCGAAAAAGCCGGTCCAAAGTTTGAAAATATCGTTGCGCCAAATTGTACCCCTTCCAGTCCGTTGGAATATGTGTTTTGGTATTTTGGCAATTGGGACACCATATTGGTGTACACCGAGGTGGCATAAGTTACCGTTGTGCTAGCTTCGCCTATTTTTGCCGAACCACTCTTGGTCTGAATCAAGATAACCCCGTTTCTTCCTTCGCTACCATATAGAACAGCAGCATTGAACCCTTTTAAGATGCTTATATTTTCGATATCGTTTGGATCTAGATCCCTTAAAAGTCCATTGAACGGAACATCGTTTACCACTATCAAAGGTGCGTTAGAACCAGTCAACGAAATATTTCCCCGAATTCGAATTGTGGAAGATGAGCCTGTTTGACCATCGGCCGGGGTTATCGCTACACCAGCGACCTTACCTTGCAGAGTACGCGCCAAATCCGCTTCGGGCCTTTTTTCAACTTCTTCTGATTTTACATTGGCAATGGCATAACCAAGTGCTTTTTTGGACTTTTTAATTCCCTGGGCGGTCACTACTACTTCGTCCAAAAGCTCTGTACTTTCCACCAATAGCACATTGATCTCATTTTGATTACCCACAACGACTTCCTGTGCTGTGAACCCTATGTAACTAAATTCCAAAACATCTGCTCCATTTTGAACAGTAATTGTGTATTCCCCATCAAAATTGGTGGTAGTTCCTACACTGGTACCTTTTACAACAACACTGGCGCCGGGCAATGGCCCAGAGGCATCACTTACCTTTCCATTGATCTGTCGTTGTGCGTTTATAGTGAAAGAAAACAGTAAAAGCAGACACAGGCATATATTTTGGTTTATGGGCATTGGTAAGTAGGTTTAAACGTGATTAGATTGGTCTTGATGTTTGTAAAAAACAGGTTCGGGATACTGAGGCCGAGGCCTGATATTGATCCAGCAAGTATGAAAGCTTAAACTATCAAATTCAAAAAAGAAGCTTGTCCAACCGTTCAAGCCAGGTGTAAAAACCACTTCGCTATAGCACTTGAACAACAAAGCTCTACTTGTAGGATTTGGGAACTGCATTGTAAACCTTTTGTTAAAAAACTGAAAATTAAAGGATAAACCACTACCTTCCGCATACCAATCTTATTTGATTTAGCATACCAATTATGCACTTTAACATTAAAGGCCTTTTAGAAAGAAATGGCTTTTTTTTGGATGCAAATCAACCTCAAATTTATGTCAACCTCTACACGGCGTTCAGAAAAGCTATATTGAACCGCTCCCTCGAGAACGGTACCAAACTGCCCCCTTCCAGGGTTCTGGCAATGGACCTTGGCATATCCCGAAGCACCGTCTTAAAAGCCATTGACCTATTGTTGGTGGAGAATTATATTACATCCAAAAGAGGTTCTGGATATTATGTTCGAGCAACTGAAGACAAAAAAATAAGGCTCAATATTTCCGCTCTCGACCATAAAGGTGGCCACCCAAAGCTATCCAAACAAGGAATAGCTTTTTCGGAAAACAATCTTTGGGCCGGACAAGATTCCATAAAAGAGGTCGCTTTTAGGCCGGGATTACCTCCTTTGGATATTTTCCCCGTCCAAATTTGGAAAAAACTCATCGACGACTATTGGAAACGTATTACTCCTTCTGAGTTATCCTACAGTGATACGAAGGGCCTAAATTGTCTAAGAGAGAATATTTCCCAATATTTAAAAGTATATAGATACATTAATTGTTCGCCCGATCGAATAATCGTTACCACTGGATCATTACATTCCCTTTTTTTGGTCTCAAGCATTCTCCTTGAAAAAAATGACAATATTGTAGTTGAAAACCCAATGTATCCAATGGCCCATAGTCTTTTCAAAAACTTGGGCGCCGTGATACAACCCGCTCCGGTAGATGATGAAGGAATCAATCTAAAAGGCATTAATTGCACAAACCCGAAATTTGTTTACACCACACCATCCTGCCAGTACCCAACTGGTGTAAAAATGAGCATGTCCAGAAGATTCCAATTATTAAATTGGGCAGCAGTGAATGAAACCTATATCATTGAAGATGATTATAACCACGAATTCAGTAATTGGGAAAAGCCATTGGGGTCGTTGTTTGGAATGGATTTACAGGAGAGAGTGGTCTATTTGGGCACGTTCAATAAATTGATACACCCATCCCTGCGGTTGGGCTACATAATTCTACCTGAACAACTGATCGGTCCTGTAAGCGGCCTGTACCAGCAGTCCAGCAGGTTCGTACCAAGACAAGACCAGAAAGCCATGAGCGCTTTTATCCAAAAAGATTATTTAAACAAACACCTAAGAAAGGTAATCGACACAGCCCAACATAGAAAAGAATATTTTGTAGAACAATTCAATGCCATTTTAGGAGATTGGTTCCAGCTAGAAACGTCCTGTTTGGGACTCCACTTGATCGCTCATATCAAAAAAAAACAGAGCGACCTATATATAGAACAGAAGTTAATGGACCAAAACATTCGTGTACATGCATTGAGCAGATATTATATTTTACCAAATGATGCCAATGGGCTGGTTATGGGGTTTTGCTCGGTAAACCAAAAACAAATCAAGGAAACCATACGTAAGATTGGCGAGATTATGGGCCAATTGTAATATGCTCTCGGATTTTTTAATCTTTTAGATTTTTGAGTGAATCCAGTTGCTGCTTTGTCAGTTCCAGTTGATTCTTGAGCTTTTGATTTTCCAAAATACTCTGTTCCTTCAATTGATTGATCTTACGTTCAAATTCATCGGCAGGCACGTATTCCGGACGCAAAAAAACTTCGGAAAAAATACTGATTATCGTAAACAAAAAACTAATTGCCAACGCAGAGACCAAACCGATAAGCAACGCTTTTTCCCTTTTGGAGGTAGATGTTTTCTTCTTGAGCAGTTTTCCCTCATCTTTGGTGAGCTTTGGAGTGTTCGATAAATGTCCCAAAAATGTGTCCCATTTTTCCTCCTCTTTTACATAAAGGTTCATAAACCCTCCTTCGTCCAAAAAATCTTGGGTGTTAGGCGTTGAAGCCAACATAAACATATCCATTCCATTGCCTCCCATAACATCCAGTAAAGTGGAATCGTAATTCTGGATTTCCTGTACCAACCTCTGTACATATTCCAAGCTATAATGTGGTCGTAAAAATTCGTCGTAAAGTGTGTGGATCTGAAAATAGTCGTTTCGGTCCAAAGCATATTCCAAAAAACGATCTTTTAGTTCTGCCTTAAAAAATTCACTCATTTTTAAAAATGGGCGTTATTGGGTTGGTTATGGTTGTTTAGGCTAAAAATAAAGAAGTGGGACGGCAAAAAGTTCTAGGTCAAGGTAAAGAATTCATGAAATTATTGCTTAATCAGATTCTTTTAAAACAATAAAAATAGTAATACTAAAAAGGGTAAAACCGGTCTATCACAAAATCTCTGCGCTCAAACCTGCCTGCAAAAGTTTGCTGCATCTGGGCTCTAAATAGGAATATTCACCCGTTTTAACCGTACATTTTCCTTTATAATGAACAATTATGGAGCATTGCTCCGCTTGCTCGGGTGTATGCTCGCACACATTGATAAGGGTTTCGATAACATGGTCGAAAGTATTCACGTCATCATTAAAAAGTACGATCTCGTGCTCCTTCACCGTTTCTTCTTCCAGAAGGACATCTTCCAATTCCTTTTCCCTAGTGCCCATAATACTTGAGGTTTATGCTATTCTAATTTACATATTTTGCTGCAATCCAATTGTTCTTCTCCAGATTTTTTTCAAATTCCAAACCATGTGCCGCACATTTTGAAGATATTGCATCTAAATCTTCCAAATAAAAACCACTTAAAAAAAGCGTACCTTCTTTTGCTAAACAATCTGCGTATATCGGAATGTCCTCCAATAAAATATTTCTATTGATGTTGGCCAAAATAACATCATATTTTTTATCCTTGAGCAAATTACTATCTCCTTGATAGGTTTTGATTTCGGGACAATTGTTTCGTTCCACATTTTCTTGGGTATTCAGATAGCACCATTCATCTATATCTATGGCATCCACATCCGTAGCACCGCGTTTTTTTGCCAAAATAGCCAACACACCGGTACCGCACCCCATATCCAAAACCGATTTACCCTCAAAATCGTTTATGAGGATATGCTCGAGCATCATATGGGTAGTTTCATGATGTCCCGTACCAAAACTCATTTTTGGCTCGATCACTATATCGTATTCTACCTTAGCTGGGTCGTGAAAAGGTGCCCGAACCATACATTGGTCACCGACCTTAATGGGGTGAAAATTCTTTTCCCATTCGGCATTCCAGTTTTGCTGCTCAATTTCCTTGCTGGTCCAACTTATCTTAAAATTTGGGTTTTGGGAAACGAACAGTTCACTGAGCATGCCCCCCTTCCATTCCGACTTTAAAATATAGGCCAACAGCCCTGTTTCGTTTTCCACAAAGCTTTCAAAACCCAATTCTCCCAACTCCGCAATCAAAATATCTGTTGCGGGTTGGGGCGGGTCGATCTTAAAATCGTATTCGAGATATACCAAGTGCCAAATTTTAAATAGCCTTAATTATTTCGGAAAAATCTGTAGCTTTTAAGGATGCGCCACCGATCAAACCTCCATCCACATCGGGCTTGGAGAAAATTTCCGATGCATTTGCCGGTTTTACGCTTCCACCATATAGTATGGAAACATCTTCCGCAATGGAGGAATTAAACCCATCTGCTATAGTTTTTCTAATAAAAGCGTGCATTTCCTGTGCTTGTTCCGGACTCGCGGTCTCGCCAGTACCAATGGCCCAAACAGGCTCGTAGGCAAGTACAATTTTACTCCATGCGCTGGCATCTAAATCAAAAAGGGCATTTTTTAACTGGTTTTCCACTACGGTAAAATGCTTGTCGGATTTTCTATCCTCCAATTCTTCTCCAAAACAGAAGATTACCTTAAGTCCTTTTTCTACGGCCGTTCTTACCTTTTTGGACAAAAGCTCATCATCTTCCCCAAAATAGGCTCGCCTTTCGGAATGACCGATGATTACCGTGTCCACACCGAGGGCAAGGAGCATATCGCCAGAAATCTCGCCGGTGTATGCACCATTTTCGGCAAAGTGCATATTCTGTGCTGCGACCTGTATTTTTGAATCTTGCAATGCTTCCTTTGCTGCTTGAAGGTTTACAAAAGTGGGCGCTACTATGATATCTGCATCGGTATCGGGTAATTTAGCAGAAAGCTCGGCCAACAATTCTTCTGTTTCCTGAAGATTCTTGTTCATTTTCCAGTTTCCTGCCACTATTTTTGTTCTCATTTTCTCTGGTTTTTCTCAGTTTTATATTTAGAAAGTAAGTTCTTCAAAATCATTGTAATGTGCCTTTTGCCGAATAGTCCCCTTGTTCAACACCAAGATACCCGGATTGGAACGCACTATGGTCTTTAAGGTAGTTTCATCCGTAAAGTAGAACTCAAAGTCCAAGCCGTAGGATTTTATCAATTTTTCGGCCGTATCACTACTGGACGCTGACATTCCTATTACTTTGTAGCCTTTACGCTTTGCTTCGGCAGTAACTTTGGCCACCTGCTCAAAGGCCTCGTAATCGCTTTTTGCCATATCATAGGCTATAACCATTACCAATTTCTCCTCTTCAAGTAATTCTGCCGCATAATCCTGTCCTTCTTGCTCAATGGTAAAATCGTGTATTGGCGGCTCGTATCCAGCTTGGATCTCGGTGGTCTCCACATCGATAAATTCACCATCAACGGATGGATAATCTCCTTCGGTCACAATTACTTTTTCTTCCCCGTTGACCTTAAATCGCCATGCATATTCGTAAACTGGCTTAGGAGCATTTTCTGGAACGGACATTCCTTCTTGTATGTTCGCACCGATTTTGTAGGGTCTAAAATCCACCGAGGGCAAATGGGCCAACACATGGTTGGCGAACAGCATACATGCCAAAAGGGCAACTCCCCCAACAATCCAATTTACCTTGGAACTGAACATGGGTGTAATATATTTTTTACCAAAGAACAGTACAAGAATAAACACCAACAGAATCACATCTTTGGTAAAGGATTCCCAAGGTGTAAGTTTAACTGCATCTCCAAAGCATCCGCAATCCGTTACTTTATTAAAATACGCGGAGTAAAATGTAAGGAATGTGAAGAAAACAATCATTAGCAAAAGACTCCAAACAGTGAATTTTGGTTTAAACTCGATCAATAACAAAATCCCTAAAATTACCTCTGCAATCACCACAAAAATGGAAATTTCCAAGGCCAGAGGTGTAAAAAAGGTAAGATCTAGCACACTCGGGCTAAAATATTCCTCCAATTTAAAAGAGAAACCCATGGGGTCGTTGAGCTTGATGAGTCCACTTATAATGAACAATATGCCCACAAAAATTCTTGATATCCAAACCAAATATTTCATGTTTTTACAAAAAAAATTTCCAATTCTAAAAAATCAAAATCCAATTTTACTTCTATTCAGCCTTCTTCAAAATCGATGACAATATCTTTCTTAATTCTACAGATTCTTCGATTAAAATTTCAGCTAAATCTGTATTCGGGTTAGAATCTTTCAATAGACGCAACCAATAACCAGATTCTTTCGCCTCTTTTCTCGCAATTTTTAACCGAAACTGAAAATCTTTACTTCCCAGTTTTTCATTTGCTTCAATATAATTTGCCCCGACAGACCCAGAGGAGCGAATCAATTGTTTTCCATCTTCAATATTTATGATGGAAGTTTTCAATGATTTGACATACTTTCTGCAATTCTTTGCAAAATTGAATGTTCTTTCCTCTAAATCATATATATTTTTCAAATTAAATTCTTTGTGATTTGGGTTTTATCATTTGGGATTTGCGCCTAAATGTATAAGCGCAAAAACCGCATAATTAACCATATCCTGATAGTTGGCATCCACACCTTCGCTTACCAAGGTCGTACCTTGGTTGTCTTCAATTTGTTTTACGCGCAACAACTTTTGCAGAATCAAATCCGTCAGCGAACTTACCCGCATATCGCGCCAAGCCTCTCCGTAATCATGGTTTTTGTTTTCCATCAATTTTTTGGTGATGGCCACTTCTTTATCATAGAGGTCGATTGCTTCCCCAACATCGATATCCGGCTGGTCCACCACCCCTTTCTTAAGTTGGATCAGGGCCATAATGGAATAATTGATAATACCTATAAACTCTGAACGTTCGCCCTCGTCCACTTTTCTTACCTCATTTTGCTGAAGGCTCCGTATCCGTTGTGCCTTGATAAAAATCTGATCCGTTAAAGAGGGTAATCGCAGGATTCGCCAAGCGGTGCCATAATCCTTGGCCTTTTTTAAAAACAATTCCCGGCAGGTTTGTATCACCGCATCGTATTGTTGGGAAGTATGCTGCATGTATTGTTGCTAATTTGCGTAAATTTCGTCCAACTTGTTTGTGCCAAAAAAGCACATTGCCAAAGATAATGAAACCCAACTAAGCAGATATTTTTTATGACGATAAACTGCAAAGGTGAACTTGTGGACCTAACATCACCCAAGGTGATGGGCATTCTCAACCTTACCCCCGACTCGTTTTTTGATGGTGGAAAGTACAAAGATGAAACGTCCATACTATCGCAGGTCGATTATATGTTGAGCCATGGAGCCGCCTTTATAGATATGGGCGCCTATAGTTCAAGACCAGGTGCCGAGCACGTACCCGAAGATGAAGAATTAAAAAGATTGATTCCCATTATTGATCTTATCCTGAAAAAGTTTCCAGATACTTTAATATCAGTGGACACATTTCGGAGCAAGGTGGCATCGACAAGTATTGAGCACGGAGCGGCCTTGATCAACGATATTTCTGCGGGAAATTTGGATAAGAAGATGTTTGATACGGTTGCCAAGCATCAGGTCCCTTATATTATGATGCACATGAAAGGAACTCCACAATCCATGCAGAAAGAAGCTGCTTACGAGGACTTGATCAATGACCTTAGATTTTATTTCTCTGAAAAAGTAAAAGAAAGCTCCGGCAAAAAAATCAACGATATTATTCTAGATCCAGGATTTGGTTTTGCCAAGACCACGGCACAGAACTATACTCTTTTAAACCATTTAGACATGTTCCAAACCTTTGGTTTGCCCATTTTGATCGGTTTGAGCAGAAAATCAATGATTTATAAAATTTTGGAATCATCCCCGAAAGAAGCATTGAACGGAACAACGGCCTTGCACACCATTGCCCTTTTAAAAGGCGCAAACATTATTCGTGCCCATGATGTAAAAGAAGCATCGGAATGTATTAAACTTGTGAAAGCTCTAAAAGAGAATGCCCTCTGATTTGATGTTCTCCTAATTTTGCTAATTTTACAAAAACACTGCGGTTGGATTTTTTAAACTTTCTCGAATTTAAGATTACCGATGTCATCGACATAGTCCTGGTCGCCGCATTGCTCTATTATATTTACAAGCTGGTCAAGGGAACCGTGGCCATCAATATATTTATTGGAATTGTAATTGTCTGGGCACTTTGGAAACTTACCGAACTACTCCAAATGAAGATGATCAGCAGCATGGTGGGCGGGTTTATGAACATTGGCCTGATTGCATTGATCATAGTTTTTCAACAAGAGATCAGGAAATTTCTGTTGATGATCGGCTCTACTAACTTTGCTTCCAAAAGAAACATTTTTAAACATTTTAAGTTCCTAAAACAGGAAGCTATTTCCACCAATACAGATGTAGATGCCATAATAAGTGCCTGCGAACGTATGGGAACTTCCAAAACGGGAGCTTTGATCGTTATTGAGCGCAACAATTCTTTGGATTTTATAAAATCCACTGGCGACGCCATGAACATTAAGGTTACCCAACCCATTCTGGAAAGCATCTTCTTTAAAAATAGTCCGTTGCACGATGGCGCCATCGTGGTCCAGGACAATTTTATTACGGCAACCCGGGTAATTCTGCCCGTTTCCAACGACCGTAATATTCCGTTAAGATTTGGTTTACGGCACAGGGCCGCTGTGGGCATTACCGAAAAAACAGATGCACTCTCCCTTGTCGTGAGCGAAGAAACCGGTTCAATTTCATATATAAAAAATGGTGAGTTTATACCATTTAAAGGTAGGGAGGAATTGGTTAAGCGAATTAAAAAGGACTTGGAACAATGACCTGCAAAAATTGTGAAGCAAGACTTCGAACCGATTTTTTGTATTGTCCGGCATGTGGCGCAAAAGTGGTTCGCAACAGAATTACCATTAAAAATCTTTGGGTTGATTTTTTAGAAAGATATTTTAATCTCGACAACACTTTTATAAAAACCTTTATCCATTTGTTCAGTAAACCCGAAGTGGTCATCGAGGGTTATTTGCAGGGGATTCGCAGAAAATATCTAAATCCCATCAGCTATGTTGGTATTGCATTGACACTTTCTGGATTGCTCATGTTTATTATGTCCAAATCTTTGGATAGTATAGATTTTGGTTTTTTGGAATCGGAGGCCCAATCGGTTTACCAAGAAAAGTTAATGGGTTTTATTTCGGATTATCAAGCTTTGATATTCATCCTTTACATTCCATTAACGGCGATATCAGGTTGGTTATGTTTTGATGAGAAGAAGTACAATTTTGCAGAGCGCATCATTATTTTTACTTATGCACTTGCCCATTATAGTCTTCTCTTTTTTATACCTTCTCTACCCATTCTCCTTTTTGCTCCGGAAATCTATATGTCATTTTCATTGGTAAGTGTTTTGGTAATGATGGTTTATGCTGGATATGTAATAGTAAGAATCAGCAACTCCAAAGGAGTTTCCCTTATCGCAAGACTACTCTTGTTCTATATGATTTTTGGAATTCTCTATTTCCTGAGTTCACTGCTTATACCGATCATCATGCTTTTGATCGGAGAAATAAGTTTACAAGATCTAGTACCACCTCCTCCCCAAAACTGATTACGCCACTTCCTCGGCCAAGAATTGGGCATTGTACAGGTCGTTGTAGTAACCACCTTTCTCCAGAAGTTCTTTGTGGGTACCGGTTTCTATGATTTTACCAGCATCCATCACTATGATCTTATCCGCCTTTTTAATAGTTGCCAAACGGTGGGCAATTATAATTGATGTTCTGCCTTCGGTAATCTTGTCGGTGGCCTGTTGGATCAACTGCTCGGAATACGTATCCACGGAAGAAGTAGCTTCATCTAAAATAAGAATACTGGGATTGCTCACGTAAGCGCGTAAAAATGCGATCAATTGACGTTGCCCACTGGAGAGCATGGTTCCTCGCTCTTTCACGTTGTATTGGTAACCGCCCGGTAAACTGGAAATAAACTCGTGTACCCCGATCTGCTTGGCGGCAGCTTCTATTTCTTCCGTAGAGATATTTTCATCACGAAGCGAAATATTGTGTGCTATGGTATCGGCAAACAGGAAAACGTCTTGTAACACAATGGCGATATGGGAACGGAGCGACTTCAAAGTATAGTCGTCCAAGCATACGCCGTCCACCAAAATTTTACCTGAATTTATCTCATAGAATCGGTTGAGCAAATTTATGATTGTGGATTTTCCTGCTCCCGTGGCCCCCACAATGGCCACAGTTTCACCTGCTTTTACGTTGAACGATATACCATGAAGGACTTCTTCATCCGGCACATAACCAAAATGTACATCTTTAAACTCGATATCCCCTTTTACGCTTTGTTTTTCTACCTTGCCGTTGTCGTCGATATGGCTATCGGTATCCAAAATTTTAAACACCCTGTTCGCAGCCACCATTCCCATTTGCAGTGTATTGAATTTATCCGCAATCTGACGCAGTGGACGGAACAAAAGATCCATCAAGAAAAAGAAAGCTACGATGGCCCCTTTATTGTCGAGCCCTACATTTTCGATATTCTGTATTACACCAAAATATACCACCAAACCAATACCAATTGAATTGGATATTTCGGCCACAGGAAAAAATATGGAGTTGTACCATACTGTTTTCAACCATGCATTCTGGTGTTTTTCGTTAATGACCCTGAACTTTTCCTTTTCTATTTCCTCTCGGTTAAAGAGCTGTACGATCTTCATTCCGGCTATCCGCTCCTGGACAAAGGAGTTTAGGTTGGATACTTGGGCGCGTACTTCGATAAAGGCCACCTTCATTGCCTGCTGAAAAAGACGCGTAGCCACTAAAATTACGGGGAGAATGGCAAACACGATCAAGGCTAGTTTCCAATTGATCACCACCATGATCACGGCCGCGGACAACATTTTTAAGGCATCGGCGACGATCATAAAAAATCCTTGGCTAAAAATTTCCCCTATTCGCTGCATATCGGCTACGGCCCGAGTGACCAAAACGCCGATCGATGAATTATCAAAATAGGTCATTTTAAAGCTGGTCATCTTTTCAAAAAGATTGATCCGTATGTCTTTTATAACAGATTCGCCCAACAAGTTTGCATAATAGTTGAACAACAATTGGGTGGTTACTTGACCTAGTAAAAACACCAGCATTAACAGCACATGGTTCAGCAATTGGGCCGCATCTTTACTCTCCAATGATTGATTGATGATATTTTTGACCAACAACGGGATTCCGATAGCAAACGCTGCCGAGAGTATGGCTACTACCGCAACCAACCAAAAAATACCACGATAAGGTCTTGTTCTTGAAAAAACACGCTTGAACAATCTAAAATCGAACGCTTTTCCTATTTCCTCTTTTTTGCTCATCAAAAAACATCTTTTGGATAGATAACCTTGGTCAAATATAACCCTTTTGCAGGGACGGACACACCTGCCTCGCTCCTATCTTTACTTGCGATGATTCGGTGTATGTCTTCACTTTTGATTTTCTTCAACCCAACATCCAGCAAGGTACCAACCACGGCCCGAACCATATTTCTCAAAAAACGGTCTGCAGTAATGGTAAACACCCATTTATCGCCACAATCCTGCCAGTAAGCCTCCCGCACATCACAATTAAATGTTTTTACATCGGTATTGGATTTGGAAAAGCATTCAAAATCGGTGTACTCCAGCAAAATTTTTGCCGCCTCGTTCATGGCGGGTAAATCCAATGGATGCTTCACCCAATGGGCGTAATCAAAAAGAAAAGGGTCTTTTTCCCGTACCAGCCAATACTCGTAAGTGCGTTCAATGGCATCGAACCGGGCATGGGCGCCATCATCAACGGTTCTAATTTCTTGTACTGCAATATCATCTGGCAAAAAGGCATTTAGCCTGTATGCCAAATCCTTTTTATCGTCAATCGAATCAAAATCAAAGTGACAGAACATTTGTTTGGCATGGACACCTGCATCGGTTCTGCCAGCACCAACCACATCAATTTTGTCACGAAGCAAGGTGCTTAACGCTTTCTCCAATACTTCTTGTACGGTTATGGCGTTCGGTTGGTTTTGCCAACCGTGATATGCTTTTCCGAAATATGAAAATTGGATGAAGTATCTCAATGGAATCTCTTACTTTTAGGTCGGTAAAGATAATTCAATCCTACCCAACACGAATCCGACCCTATTTTTTTAGCATATTTTTAGCGTTATGACCAAGATTTTATTGCTTTCCGATACCCACGGACACATGGATAGATCCATTTTAAAGTATGCTGCGCAGGCCGATGAAATCTGGCATGCCGGAGATATTGGAAGTTTATCGGTAACCGACCAATTAGAAGCTTTGAAACCTGTTCGAGGGGTACATGGCAATATTGACGACCATGTAATACAGAAGGAATTTCCGGAAAATAATAGATTTATGTGCGAAGGCGTGGATGTTTGGATCACACACATTGGGGGCTACCCCAACAAATATAATATGCGGGTTCGTGAAGAGATCAAGGTCAATCCCCCAAAACTTTTTATCTGCGGACATTCCCATATCTTAAAAGTGATGCATGATAAAAAACTAGGCCTATTGCACATGAACCCCGGAGCATGTGGCAAACATGGGTTCCATCAAGTACGTACCATGTTGCGATTTGTGATCGATGGCGACAAAATATCGGACCTGGAGGTTGTAGAGTTGGGAAAGCGCTGAACAAAACATAAAAACCCCGGCCTAAGCCAGGGTTTTTTCGCACTAATACTACTAAGATGTTAGGTTCAACGTAAGCGATCAACAGATTTTACAAGATCTTCATCCTTTTTGATAGCCCTGTTGGCCAGGACAAGAAAAACGATAGAAAATACAGGAATCAGCATCCCAATACCCTTCTCAGAAACTACAGTTTCTCCGGATAAACTTAGCGATCGATAAACGAAAAATCCTAGTAAAAAAAGATTCAATATCATATTCAATCTGTTTACCACAAATTGATTTTGTCGCTTTTTGTACAATAAAATCGAAACCACGGAAAGTACGGCGGCCACATAAAAAACAAGGCTAACAAGCACTTGGTCCTGGGCATATACCTCTTTTCCGTCTACTTCGACCCATAGATTCAGAAAAAACGGAAGTATTCCCGAAATAAGACCTACAATCAGTAAATATAACGTTTGTATCCGCTGAATCATTGTTGAATTTGCTTTCCAAATGCAAAAATAGAAGTCTTTTTTGATAAATAAGGCCTAATTCTTCAAAATTTATTTGTAATATTGTTGCGTTATTAGCAAGCACCTACCTCGGAATTCTTTCTCCAGTAGCATTCAAAAATAACTTTACTTCTAATATTTAGCATCACACAAGTTTAACATATTCCATTACTTAATGTTCGAGATTTCAGATCTAAAAGCTAAAAAGCTTCCTGAGTTGCAAGAAATTGCAAAGGATCTTAATGTTCCCAAATTCAAATCGTTAAAAAAATTGGACCTGGTCTACCAAATTCTGGACGTACAGGCCTCCAACCCAAAAGCGGTTGCAGAAACCGTTGCTGCGAACAAAGACGAGAAACCAGCGCCAGAGCCCAAACCAAAAAGAACAAGAACTCCCCGACCTAAAACTACCGACACCAAAAGCAAAGAGGGAGAAACCACGGAAAAAGCCCCACAGAAAAGAGAGCCCAAGAGTTCCAACGACAACGCCAAAGGAAAAAATCAAGGGCAAGGGCAACCTCAAAAAAAGGACAACACCCCTCAACAAAACGAGGGCGGCCAGCAAAAAAATCAAAATAACAGAAGGACCAAACAACATAACAAAGGCCATCACGATAAAAAGAACAGCAATTTCGATAAGGATTTAAAAAACAGGTACAAAGAACCTGAATATGAATTCGATAGCATTATCGAGAGTGAAGGGGTCCTGGACATTATGCAGGATGGCTACGGGTTCCTAAGGTCTTCGGATTACAACTACCTGTCATCACCGGATGATATTTATGTTTCCCAATCACAAATTCGATTGTTCGGACTTAAGTCCGGGGATACTGTTCTCGGGAACATAAGGCCGCCAAAGGAAGGTGAAAAATATTTCCCCTTGATCAAAGTGAACAAAATAAATGGACTCGACCCCCAAGTGGTTCGTGACAGGGTAGCTTTTGAGCACCTTACCCCATTGTTCCCTCAGGAAAAGTTCAATTTAGCCGAAAAACAAAGTACACTTTCCACAAGAATCATGGATTTGTTCTCTCCTATTGGAAAAGGACAAAGGGGAATGATCGTTTCCCAACCCAAAACAGGTAAGACCATGTTGTTGAAAGATATTGCCAACGCAATCGCAGCCAACCACCCAGAGGTTTACCAAATCATTCTTTTAATTGATGAACGCCCAGAAGAGGTTACAGATATGCAACGCAATGTGCGAGGTGAAGTAGTTGCTTCTACTTTTGACAAAGAAGCCACAGAGCACGTAAGGGTTGCAAACATTGTTCTGGACAAAGCAAAAAGATTGGTGGAATGCGGCCACGATGTGGTAATCCTGTTGGATTCCATTACCCGTTTGGCCCGTGCCTACAACACCGTACAGCCAGCTTCCGGTAAAGTATTGAGTGGTGGTGTGGATGCCAATGCACTGCACAAGCCGAAACGTTTCTTCGGTGCGGCACGTAATATTGAAAATGGCGGGTCCCTTTCCATTATCGCCACAGCCCTAACGGAGACCGGCTCTAAAATGGACGAGGTGATTTTTGAAGAGTTCAAGGGTACTGGCAACATGGAACTTCAGTTGGATAGAAGAATATCCAACAGAAGAATTTTCCCTGCTATCGACCTAATTTCTTCATCTACTCGAAGAGATGACCTATTATTGGATGAAAATACCATTCAACGCATGTGGATAATGCGAAAATATCTTGCGGACATGAACCCGGTTGAAGCTATGGAGTTTATGGAGCAGCGCATTAAACAAACAAAAAACAATGAAGAATTTTTACTTACCATGAGTGAGTAAAAACATACAGTACTTTACAAAATAAGATTACAGGCCCTTCAATATTTTGAAGGGCTTTTTTTGACCCGTTTTGTAGAAAAGGCATATCTTTATTTCGGTTTCCTCAAAACTGAACATTAAATACTTAACTATGAAAAACAACAAAAGAGCCCTCCTTGCTATTTTTGGGGCCAGCTTACTATTTTTGGCCTCCTGCCAACAGGGCAACAAAAAAGAAGAATCGACCGAACCTGCCAATCCTACCGCAGAACAAACCGAACCTGTTCCACCGCCAAAAGGCATAATCTCCTTAAAGGAATCCAAATCACTTTACGACAATTACACGAAAAACAGAGTGGACATGATCGAAGAGTTCGAAGCGGAGAGAGAGCCCGAAAAAGAATTCGATGCCGCACGCTTCACCTCCTTTACCTACGCCGATATGAAAAACTATATGGCTTACGTGGAGCAAGAAGCCAAAGAGGCAGGGGTAGAAGTTGCTTCTTTAAGACTATACTTTGCCAATTACCCCAATAAACCCGATTTTCCCGACGGAGAGAAGGTGGTCCACCCAAGACAAAACTCTATTTTTATTGTTCCCACCACCATTATTGATGGGGAAGAGCTCGGGTTTTACATTGATGCTGAAGGAAAAGCAAAACCTATTAAAAACGTGGTGGGCAGTTCCGAAGACCAAGGAAACGACGAAGGGAACACTGCCAAGGCCAGTATGATTCCCACTCTTTTTCAGGATGACGGAACGAGCTTAAACTTAAACCATGGCAACTCTGGTCCTCCGCCATATACCGATTTTCAATAGTGCATGATGTTTGAAAGCTTTTTTAGCCTGGATTTTCTTTTAAAACAGTTTTATATTCCGCTTTATCTTATAACGTGGATGATATCACTATGGCGCTACAAAAGTTTTTTTGACACTGCCCTAAAACATTTACCGATACTCATCATTTATACTTTTTTCACCGAAGTATTGGGATATTTTATCAAGTATAATGATGAGTATCAATTTTTTTCCGATGGGAGATACAATTGGCACAACGTAATAATTTATAATATCTACCAAGTAGTGTTCTTCGTTTTTTTCCTTCAGGTATACAAAAAAGTAATCAAGAGCAAGAAGGTCAAAAAGCAGATTCGCTACTTGAACATTGTTTGCGTTCTTTCCTATACAATCAATGCAATCGCCTATAATCCCCTGCACAACCAAACCACCTATGCCCACATTATTGGGTCTCTGATTTTACTTTATGTACTCGTTATCTATTTTAGGGAAAAGTACTTGGAGGAATCACCTTACCCTCTTAAATTCAATTTGATGTTTTGGCTAAGTTCCGGCCTGACCATATTTTACACTTTCTTCCCAATAATATCGATGATCTATCTACTAAAACTCAATATTGGTGTACAAATATATTTTAGACCTATACTCCTCACTTCAATAGCCCTAATGTACGGTTTGATCATTGTTGGATTGATCGCTGGTAAAAGAAAAGCGTTCCGATAAACTACATCTTCATCAATCCATAAAGCACAAAGACTTATATTCCTTATTTTAGCTCTTTTAAAAACCTTGACACTTAGCCTGTTGCCCACACATGGAGGAGCTATTCACTTTTTTGCGCGAACATTACATCCTCCCATTTTATCTTATAGTTTGGCTAGTGGCCATGGCGAGATACCGTACTTATTTTGATACCCAATTAAAATATTACCCCATATACCTGATGTACACATTTATGACAGAAATATTGGGATATTTTATCAAGTTCCACGAAGAGTTTCAAATAGTGAGCAATAACGATTACGATTGATACAACGTAATAATCTACAACATATATCTCACCCTATCCTATTTGTTCTTTTATTATATCTATTGGAAAACGGTAAAAGAAGAAAAACACAAAAAATGGATACGCTATGGAGCAGGCATCAGCTTAACCGGATATGCCATCAGTCTTTTTTTTCAGAACCCTTTTTATTCTGACCTTTACTATGCCGACTTATTGGCTTCGTGGGTACTTTTGTTTAGTATTTGGCTATACCTTAAAGAAAAGAAGGCAGAAATAAGTCCTTATCCATTAAGATATAACCTATTGTTTTGGACAAGTGCAGGGTTGGCCGTTTTTCAACTTTTCTTTCCCTACCTTATAATTATTGGTTACGAGGCTCCCAATATTTGGATAACATATAATTTTAGGGAAGTCCTCAAAATTCTTATTTTGATAATGTACGGTTCGTTTTTAATCGGGGTCCTGATTCACCGTAGAAGGGCATTTAGATAAAAATAAGCCCAAACAAAAACGCCTCCCGATGGGAGGCGCTGATATTATAATACAATCAAGATTTACATCGCTGCAACCTTGGTCATCAATTTGCTTTTAAGGTTTGCCGCCTTATTATTGTGAATGATGTTTTTCTTTGCCAATTTATCTATCATTCCAACAACAGTGGGCAACAAAGCTTCAGCAGCTTTTTTATCTTCTTCGTTACGTAATTTTTTGATGGCGTTACGCACAGTTTTGTGCTGATACCTATTACGCAAACGCACTGCTTCGTTTCTTCTGATTCTCTTTAATGCTGACTTATGGTTTGCCATTGCTAAAAATTAATTCTTTCTTAATCCTTTTTTTGTAGCCCGTAGGGGAATCGAACCCCTGTTACCAGGATGAAAACCTGGCGTCCTAACCCCTAGACGAACGGGCCATTGATTTCAATACTATCCGGGACAACCCAAATATACAGGTTTCAACAACCTTTGTAGCCCGTAGGGGAATCGAACCCCTGTTACCAGGATGAAAACCTGGCGTCCTAACCCCTAGACGAACGGGCCATTATGTTTGCATAATTGCGGATGCAAAAATACAACTATTTTTAAGTCTTGCAACAGTAATTTTGTTTTTTTGACATCTGTTTAATAAGCCTTTGCAAACAACACCCTCCGAAGAGAAGGTTTTCCTGTTACCATACAGCTACCCTCCTCCTTTTCCGCATTCAATGGGATACAGCGAATGGTGGCCTTGGTCTCCTCTTTTATCTTATCCTCCGTCTCTGTGGTACCATCCCAATGGGCCGAAACAAATCCGCCCTTTTCCTCGATTATTTTTTTAAACTCATCGTAAGAATCTACTTGGGTTATATGTTCTTTGCGATAATCCAAAGCTTTCTTGAAAATGTTTTCCTGAATATCATCCATTAAAGAGACTACCTTATCCACAACCTCTTCGGCTTTTACGATTTCCTTGGTCAAAGTATCCCGTCTCGCAACCTCAAAAGTACCATTGGCAAGGTCCCGTTGGCCCACGGCTAAACGAACAGGCACACCCTTAAGCTCATATTCATTGAATTTAAAGCCTGGTTTATGGGTATCGCGAGTGTCATACTTAACGGTAATCCCCCTATCCCTTAACTCTTTCACCAATGGCTCAACTTTTTCTGAAATGGCATCCAACTGATCCAACCCTTTATAAATCGGAACAATAACTACCTGGATCGGTGCCAATTTAGGGGGCAACACCAAACCATTGTCATCGCTATGCGTCATTACCAAGGCTCCCATCAATCTGGTGGAAACACCCCATGAGGTTGCCCAGACATATTCTTGTTTTCCTTCTTTGTTTGCGAACTTCACATCAAAAGCTTTTGCGAAATTCTGTCCTAAAAAGTGAGAAGTGCCGGCCTGTAGAGCTTTACCATCCTGCATTAGAGCCTCTATACAAAAAGTCTCTTCTGCTCCCGCAAAACGTTCGCTTTCCGTTTTTGTGCCCTTGATCACAGGAACACCCATGTATTTTTCGGCAAACTCGGCATACACGTCCATCATAAGCTCAGCCTCCTCCATAGCCTCTTCTCTTGTTGCATGAGCCGTATGTCCCTCTTGCCATAAAAATTCGGCAGTCCGTAAAAAAAGGCGTGTTCTCATTTCCCAACGAACCACATTTGCCCATTGGTTCACCTTTAACGGAAGATCTCTATACGATTGAATCCATCTGCGGTACGTATCCCAGATAATGGTTTCCGAAGTTGGCCTTACGATCAGCTCTTCTTCCAGTTTTGCATCCTCGTCCACCACAATGCCACTGCCATCCTCGGCATTCTTTAGCCGGTAATGGGTCACCACGGCACACTCCTTGGCAAAACCTTCCACATGGCTCGCTTCCTTACTTAAGTAAGACTTGGGTATAAACAACGGAAAATAAGCATTCTCGTGCCCTGTCTCCTTGAACATTTTGTCCAGTTGGCCCTGCATTTTTTCCCATATGGCATAACCATAGGGCTTAATTACCATACATCCCCGAACTCCTGAGTTTTCCGCCAAATCTGACTTCACAACCAGTTCGTTGTACCATTTGGAATAATCCTCTTCTCTTCTTGTTAAATTTTTACCCATCTGTTGTAGTTTGGCACAAAACTTGTGCCTTTAAGTCTTGAAATGATTGGGTAAAACTAATTATTTTTAGTATGTTCAACAATAAAAATTGCGCCATGTTAAAGTCTTTACTCCACAATAAATTGAGAACGCCCTCCATATTGATGGTAACTGCCATCCTTATGGCATCGTGCGGCTCCTACCAACAAGCATCTTATTATGATGATGGAATCTATTCCACCAACAATCGTGTAGTTGGGGTAGAAAAGAAAAATGCCGAAGCTATGCGGGTTGAAGAGCAGGAAAATAATATGTATGGGGATTATTTTGGCCAAAAGGCAAACGAATATGGCGAAATATTGGATGACGAAGTTTTCACCGATATCGATAGTTACTCAAGTCAAGTTCGAAATGACTCGATTCCTTATGGTGAACAAACCGATTATTTCGCGTACAACAATAACTATAATGGCAACCCTGGGTGGGGAGACAATCCAACAAGCATCTCCATAAACGTTTACGATAACAGTTGGGGCTGGGGAGGCTATTACGGCTGGAACGATCCTTGGTTATGGAATGCCGGATGGGCATGGAGCACTGGTTGGGGCTGGGGCTGGAACAACCCTTGGAGATGGAACCGCTGGGGCTGGGCAGGAGGCTACGGTTGGGGCTGGAATGCTGGATGGGGCTGGGGCTACCCATATAATGGCTGGGGCTGGGCAGGTTACGGCTGGGGCGGCTACTATGGCCGCTACTGGAACAACCCGTATAACAGAGGGTACTACGGCAGAAATTATGCCTATATGTCCGGAAGAAGAGGATATAGTTCACGCATTCCCGGCACTACCCTATCATCTAGAACTAATGCCTATGCCAGTAGATACAGAAGCAATAGTGGCCGTTCCAATGCAACGGTTTCCCGAAACAGCAATTTGGCCAATAGAAGCTCTCGTGGATATAGCAATCGTTCCAATGTAAGACGCTCTGTTAGTGCGGATGCCGTGGCCAGAAACCAAAACTATAGAACAAGCAGAAGTACACGGACCTCTCCCAATTACAATAGAAGCTCAAGAAATTATCCTTCTTATGGAACATCGCCTTCCACACGCAGTAGTAGGAGTTACAACAGAAGTAGCTCATCTTCATCGAGAAGCTACAGGAACCCTAGTGGAACCTCAAGAAGCTACCAATCAAGAAGTTCTGCTCCCAGCAGAAATTACAGTCGCTCCTCTAGTAGGTCAAGCTCCAGGAGTTACCGCAGCAGCGGTTCCTCCAGCAGCAGATCTAGTGGAAGTTACAGAAGTTCACGCGGCAGCTCAAGAAGTTCTGGCGTAAGTAGATCTTCCGGTTCGTCAAGGTCTTCGGGAGCATCTCGCTCTTCCGGTGGAAGTAGAGGTGGCAGAGGTGGCGGAAGACCATAATTCCACAAACGGCATAAAAAAACTAAAACATAAAAAATGAAAAGAATCTCAACTTTCATAATGGTATTGGCTTGCACTTTCGCAAGTGCTCAGACCATCGACGATGTATTGCGCTACAGTTCCGAAAACCTTCAGGGAACTGCAAGGTTCCAAGCCATGGGCGGCGCATTTGGTGCCTTGGGAGGCGACTTGTCCGCCCTAAATATCAATCCTGCGGGTTCGGCCGTGTTCAATTTTAGTGAAATTGCCATCACAGGGTCCAACTATCATACCAATAACGATGCACTTTACGGAAACAGCGTAACCAATACAACATCCAACTCTTTGGATTTTAATCAGGTCGGTGGCGTATTTGTTTTTAATTCATCGAACGATGGTCCTTGGAAGAAAATTGCACTGGCATTCAACTATGATTTGGTGAATAACTTTGACAATGAATTCGTTGCTACCGGAAACACTTCCGTCGGAATTGACAATTATTTCCTCAATTTTGCACAAGGAGAACCATTGGGGCCATTGCGAACCCAACAAGGGGAATTTATCGAAGAGGCTTATTTGGATATTGGCTCTAGTTTGGGCTATTCCGCGCAACAAGCGTTTCTTGGTTTTCAGGCCGGATTAATAGAACCCGTTGATGATGATGACCAAAACACAGCTTATTTTTCCAATGCCCAATACGGAAGCGTAAACCAGAGATTTATCCAAAACACATCGGGCTACAATAGCAAGTTCACCTTGAATTTTGCCAGTCAATACGAGGAGAGCCTTTACATAGGGGCCACGCTGAATTTTCACAATGTATTGTACGACAGGGTCACCTATTTGGATGAAAGTGGGTACGATGCCGAATCCCCGATTCAGTTTGCCTCTTTTGACAATTTATTGCACACCGAGGGACACGGCTTCTCCTTTAGCGTGGGCGCCATAGCCAAATTGAACCAATCCATTAGGGTGGGCGGTAGTTACCAATCACCAACATGGTATAGACTAACGGATGATACATCCCAACGCATCAACACTAATTTGGCGGTTTCCGATATCGACTTCATCAATTTTGGCATTGTTAACCTATATGATGAATACAGAATCAAAACACCCGAAAAGTATACCGGTAGTATTGCCCTTGTATTTGGACAAGAAGGACTGATCAGCTTGGATTATTCGTACCAAGATATGTCCAAGGCCGAACTTAGACCCACATCCGACCCTAGTTTTGGCGCTGAGAACGATTTTATAGCCAGCACGCTGGGTGCTGTAAATTCGTATCGACTTGGTGGCGAATACAGGATACAGGAAGTAAGCCTTAGAGCTGGATACCGGTTTGAAGAAAGCCCTTATGAGGATGGTGATTTTATTGGTGACCTAAATGGGTTCTCCGCAGGAATTGGTTACAATTTTGGTCCCAACCGACTGGATTTGGCCTTTAGTAGAACCGAACAAGATGTAAATTCATATTTATTTGATGGCGGCATCGATAGCGCAACCTTTATTGAAAGGGTCAACACCAATATATCCCTGGGCTACACCTTAAAATTTTAGAATACAATACGAAGATGATATTCAATGGCCGGAAGAAATTCCGGCTTTTTTTATCGCACCAATGAAAAGTGTCGGCGAACCGAGGTAGCCACCAATACACCCTCGTCGTCGCGTTCATAATCCAAACGGAACCAATAATCGGAAGAGGGCATATCACGACCATTAAATGTTCCGTCCCAACCGATATTTACATCTATTTGTTTTAATAGTTTACCATAACGGTCAAAAATATAAACCACCGGATTCACCAACTCCTCAACACCGTAAACATTCCAGTTATCGTGAACCCCATCGCTATTGGGCGTAAAAAATTTAGGATAACCGACCACTAAAAACTCAATAGGATCGGTTATACCACATCCATTTTTATCGTTGATCACCACGGTATTTATCCCGGGAGGCACATCGTAGAACAAGGGGTCGTCCTGAAACTCTCCACCGTTAATGGCATATTCGTAATTACCATCGCCCACGGGCACAATCTCGATATTGTAGGGGTCGGTTTGATCACTGTTTACCAAATCGTCGATTACCCGGACCTCATCCAATTCGGGCGTTCCGTAAAAGGTAATCAAGATGTCATCAGTAATAGTAGTTCCAAATGTCGACTCGATGGTTACACGGTAACGGCCAGAATTCGGACTGGAAACAGTTAACTCAGTCTGTCCTGCACCAGTAGCAAGAACAGTTTCATAAGTACCGTCATCATCCGCATCCAATTCCCAAACAATATTGGCAATGCTAGGTCCCACAGGCGAGTTTAAAGCAGACAAGGTAATATCCGGGTCACCCTCGCAAGCAACAATATCGAACCCTAAAAACTGGTCACGAAGTGTACAATCCAAAGCGCTGTTCTGATCAGCATCTACCGAAGACCCTGTAAACGTAAGGATAAAATCTTCTGGCTCGTCATCAAAATTGGTGTTGTAGTTGTTAATGTACAAATAGTAAATTTCCCCAGCAGTCACATTTAACCATTCATCGTAAGTGTTTTGACTGGACTTTACAAAGGGAGCTCCCTCCCGGCCATCCACAGGGTTAACTCCAATTCCGGTAAAACCTGTGTCGTTGTATTCGTAATTGCAGCGAATCGGCTGGGCGCTGCCATCCCCTATTATGGTACAAAAATTATCGTTGGATGTTTCATCAAAGGGCCCATATAGTGCAAAATCCCATTCCGCCGTTATAGGGCCTCCGGGATTAACGGGCAATGCCTCAATATCAAATCCTATTTGACCGTCCGTTCCAGCCCTAAATACGAACCAGCCCGTATTGTTTTCTATATTGGCAGAACTTACGCTTCCTTTTTCCAAACATCCTGTTTGGGTAATCACTTCCGGATCAAAATCGTCGATATCCCCACCTCCATCGGTGGTCCCCAAGATAGGCGCGTCGGCGCAAACAGGAATTGCAGTTCTACAATCTGGCGAGTTTTGCGCACTTGTCGCTTGAAATAGAAAAAAACAGCAGACAGCGCTGAAAAGGGCTTTCATAGAATTTTGGGGCTAAAGGTTATTCTATTTATAACCTGTATAACTCCTTAACTCATCGTTTTAGTATGTTTTTATCCGAAAAATTTGCAGTTAATCGATGAACGGGACGTTTACCGTTATCTTCTCAAAGAAAAGTGACTTTGTAAATACTTGGCATAGGTTCTGTTCCCACCCTCGTCTATATAAGATAATTTAAACCAATAATCGGTAGAGGGAAGTGGTTTCCCATTTAAGCTGCCATCCCATCCAGGGTCGAACTCCGTCATCTGTTTTATAAGTTTTCCATAACGATCAAATATGGTGACTATTGGAGAATTTAAAGTAGAAAGCCCCTCTATTTGCCATGTTTCGTTCAAAACATCCCCATTAGGAGAAAAAATGGGCATAAACCCAACAACGACAATATCTTCTTGAACCTCGCCGCAACCATGGGGATCTCGCATGGTAACTCTGTGAACACCTGGAGCTACGGCTGTAAAAAGGTTGCTTTCCTGAAACTCTCCACCATCCATACTAAACTCGTAGGCCCCAGAAGTTTCTGTATTGATGGTTACGGTGTTGTTTACGCTCATATCCTCGATGTCGATACTGGAAATTACCGGCAAATTGGATATAGTTACAGACACGGTACGGACAGTTTCGCATACAACTCCATTGGATTCATTGCTCACCGTGAGCGTATATTCCCCTTCTTCCGAAACCAGAATGGACGGTGTTTGTTCGCCGGATTCCCACTCGTAGCTATAGTTGGGGTCGGGTGTTGTTTCCCCTATTTCTAAAACGCCTACCGATTCACAAATCACCACTTGCTGATCAAAGGTTAAAACCGGGGTCTCAATGGAATTCAAAATAAAACTTTGACTGGCATCGTAACAATCCGGGTTGGACAAAGATGTGGTCCTAACAAAGATCGTTTCCGCACCACCTATGGGCATGTAATCCTTATCCAAGGCATTGATCCCTGCGACGGCGTCTTGTTGGGAGGCATGATAGCTCACCATGACACTTTGGGGGTCCATGCCACCCAGCGCTTCGGAATTCTTTGCGTTCAGATCAAAGATCGTATCAAAATCATAACAAACAGACTCATCTTCGAGCGTGCCCGTCACCGGAACTTGGTTGAAGCCAACCTGAACATCGCTTATTTCACTTCCGCTAGGCGTTGAAACCACTACGCGATACTGACCCGAAACTTGTGGACTGTAAACTGAGCTCACCTGACCTGTAATCAACTGAAAACCAATGCCCGTATCCATGTACCACTCATATCCCAGGGCTCCGGAGGTAGTAGCATCCAAGATAATATTCTCGCCCTCACATGCGGCTATGGGTGGACCCAGAAGGTTACTAACAATGGAACAGTCCAATGCAGTATTCGGATGATTCTCCCAAATATCACCAGTAAACTGTATGGAAAAACCAGAATTTACATTGCTAAAATTATTGATGAACAAATAGTAATCTTCACCAGCCTGCACCTGAACCCAATCTTCAAAATGTACCGAATCCAAATCACCTGTAGGATCTTCCCCTACTCCAATAAAACTGGCTCCCTCACTATTGTCAAAAAAATTGCACCGAATGGGTTCGCCCAAATTATTGCAGTCGGTAGCTCGATAAAGTGCAAAATCCCAATCTTCGTTGCTATTATGGCCAATATTAAACCCTAACTGACCTGCCTCTGCGGTCCTGAACCGGTACCAGGATGAGTTGGATTCAATGGCACCAGTAGTTGTTTGCTCCAAACACCCACTAGAGGTTGCACCGTAAAAATCGTCGGAACCAAAACCATTGGTACCTCCATTGATAGGAGTATTGTTACAAATGGGAATGGCATCCGTACAATCTTGGGCCACCTGTGCCAGAGCACCTTGACAAAATAAGAACAGAAGTAAAGTCTTTGAAATCGATTTCAACATAAAACACTGTAGGTTTGCGCATTATAAAAGTACCATGGCATAGGTCTTAACAATAATTTATGTTGTCAAACCCTTGATACCAGATGTTAAATCGTTCATTAATGTATATCTTTGCTCTCTTTAAGCAACAGCTATGAAACTTGAGCAAACTTTGGAAGAACAACACGACGAAAGAGGTGAGGACCATGTAGGGTCTGCATCTACCGACACACCCATGAGAGAAGATGCTTTTGTATTGAGCGATGAAGAAAAAATCGAGAGAATACAGAGCAATGTAAGAGAAATTATGCTTACGCTCGGACTTGATCTGGATGACGATAGTTTGAAAGGAACACCAAAACGCGTAGCAAAAATGTACGTACAGGAAATCTTCGGAGGATTGCACCCTGATAGAAAACCAAAATCGTCCACGTTCGACAATAAATACAAGTACGGTGAAATGTTGGTGGAAAAAAACATTGTGGTCTATTCCACTTGCGAACACCATCTGCTGCCCATTGTAGGAAGGGCACATATTGCCTATATTTCCAATGGTACCGTGGTTGGTCTCTCCAAAATGAACCGTATTGTAGATTATTTTGCCAAACGACCTCAGGTTCAAGAACGTATGAACATCCAAATTGTAAAGGAACTCCAGAAAGTATTGGGCACCGAAGATGTCGCTTGTGTTATCGACGCAAAACACCTTTGTGTCAACTCCCGTGGAATCCGCGATATAGAAAGCAGCACGGTAACCGCGGAATATGGCGGAAAGTTTAAAGAAGAAGCCACACGAAGAGAGTTCCTGGATTACATTAAACTAGAAACCGAATTTTAATCCTAAAAGATTAATGCAACTTTATAAACACCAACCAGTACGAATCCATAATTCACTTACCGGAAAAAAAGACCTGTTCGAACCCATAAACGAAGGCCACGTAGGCATGTATGTTTGCGGTCCTACCGTATACAGTAACGTGCACTTGGGCAACTGCCGCACGTTTATGTCGTTCGATATGATCTTTAGGTACTTCAAACATTTGGGATATAAAGTGCGTTACGTTCGAAACATCACCGATGCCGGACACTTGGAAAACGATGCTGACGAAGGTGAGGATAAAATTGCAAAAAAGGCCAAACTGGAGCAGATTGAACCCATGGAAGTGGTGCAGCGCTACACCGTGGATTTCCATAACACCCTGCAGCAATTCAACCTTTTACCACCCAGTATTGAGCCAACAGCCACAGGTCATATTATTGAACAAATAGAGATTATTAAAGAGATCCTTGAAAAAGGATTTGCCTACGAAGCAAATGGCTCTGTATACTTTGATGTGGTCAAGTTCAACCAAGATCACGATTACGGAAAATTAAGTGGTAGAAAGTTGGAGGATATGATCACCAACACTCGAGAGCTTACCGCCCAGGACGAAAAAAGAAACCCTCAGGATTTTGCCCTTTGGAAAAAAGCGGAACCCCAGCACATTATGCGCTGGCCATCCCCTTGGGGAGATGGTTTTCCCGGATGGCACTTGGAGTGTACTGCCATGAGCACCAAATATCTTGGCGAAACCTTCGATATTCACGGCGGAGGAATGGACCTTAAATTCCCCCACCACGAGTGCGAGATCGCACAGGCAGAGGCCAGTACGGGTAAATCCCCTGTAAACTACTGGATGCACGCCAATATGTTGACCCTGAACGGCAGAAAAATGTCCAAATCCACGGACAACAACATCTACCCTGCCGAAATTTTTAGCGGCGACAATAATATTTTAAGCAAGCCCTACACCCCTGCAGTGGTTCGCTTCTTTATGATGCAGGCACATTATACCAGCATTTTAGATCTTAGTGACGAAGCATTACAGGCATCTGAAAAAGGGTACAACCGTTTGATGGATGCTTTGGACGGAATCGATAAACTCAAAACCGCAGACAAAACAGATTTTGATGTGGCTACTTGGAAGCAGAAATGCTACGATGCCATGAACGACGACTTCAACACGCCAATTTTAATTGCACAGTTGTTCGAAGCCGTAAAGCATATCAACTTGATCAAAGAGGATAAGGAAACCATTTCTGCAGAGGACAAAGAAGTGCTTGCTAGTTCACTGAAAGCCTTTGTATACGATGTGCTCGGTATCGAAAATCAATCCATGGCCAAAGATGATTCCAATACGCTCAATGGAGTTATGGAATTATTGATTGATATTAGAAATGAAGCCCGTGCCAAAAAGGACTTTGCCACTTCCGACAAAATCAGGGACCAATTGGTTGAACTGGGCATCCAAATCAAAGATGGCAAGGACGGGACAACTTTCAGCGTTAACTAGTGCTTGATAAATTTTGATTGGTACTCCCCTGGCGAAACGTGTATTTTTCGCTTGAACAAACGGTTGAAATACGAGCGGTTTTCAAACCCACATTCCAAATAAATCTCCTTTATTTTCCTATCGGGATCTTTTAAGAGATTGATGGCCATTTTTATGCGCTCGCTGTTAATGTAATCAATCGGGGTTACTCCTAATTCTTCTTTAAAAGTCTTATGGAAATGCGATTCGCTCATACAGGCTTTTTTACTCAAATCGCTCACGGACAAAGGTTCGTGCAAGTGCTGTGAAATATATTCAATTACATAGGCCAACCGATTGTTCGAACTTATTTTAGAGGCATTTTGCATGTATTTTTCCCGCGTATTGCCCTGCAAGATTCGAATAATCAATTCCTGAAGCATGTTGTCCACAAAATAGTCTTTGGACGGATGGTTCTCCGTGAACAAGTACAACAATCGCTGAATAATACCATAAATACTGGCATCGTTGGTAAAGTGGTAGTTGTAATCCATCAAAACCCATTCAGTTCCATCGTGTTTCGGCATTACTTCGTTCATTAAATTGATGACTTTGTTTATTTTTTCATCGGAAATGGCCATGGCCAAGCAACGTGTCGGATTCTCTTCGTTCGCTTCAGGAAAATCAATGCACATAACTTCATTGGAGGGAAGAATCAAGGACTCACCCGGCAGGAAATTAAATGACTTCTTATCCCTGAGATGCATTACCTTTTTCCCTATCAGCATAGAGGCGAGCACAGGTTGATCAAACTGAAGGAATACTTTTTCTGCTTGCAGATGCGTCTCAAAAACATGCATTGAAGCATTGTTCAAAGTATAGGAGGTTTGGTTCTCGACCAAATATTCCAGCTTTCTTTCTTTAAAGAATTTATCCGGTAAATGCATATAAAATACCTACTTCTTAATAAATTATATAAATACTTAATAAATATAAAAATTATGATACTGTTTTTTGTTAAAAGTATAAAAACAAAGAGAATTGGTCATGTCATTAATAGTATACGTCAGATATACGGGGTTCAAAATCAATACTTTTAGAATCAGCCACTTGAGCAAAGTGCGCAACACATAAAAATTAATTTTAACAACAAGTATTATGAGCAATGTACAAACTACGGAACGTAGTGTTTTGGAAAAACCTAAGTTCAAAGATCAGTATGAAAATTACATCGGCGGAAAATGGACCCCACCGACAAAAGGGGAATATTTTGACAATATTTCTCCTGTCGATGGGAATGCATTCACCAAAATTGCGCGATCTACGTCCGAGGATGTGGACAAAGCCATCGATGCAGCGTGGGCGGCAGCACCAGAATGGAACAATTCCTCCGCAACCTACCGCAGCAACTTATTGTTAAAGATTGCCGACGTTATGGAAAACAATCTCGAGGCTTTGGCCCGTGCTGAAACCTGGGACAATGGCAAAGCCTTGCGCGAGACACGTGCCGCGGACATGCCATTAGCGGTTGACCACTTCAGGTATTTTGCGGGAGTAATTCGCGCAGAAGAAGGTTCCGTAAGTGAGTTGGATTCCAACACCGTGTCCATGAACGTTTTGGAGCCTCTAGGTGTGGTCGGTCAAATCATCCCATGGAACTTCCCTATCCTGATGGCCGCATGGAAATTGGCCCCCGCATTGGCCGCTGGGAACTGTGTAGTACTTAAGCCTGCAGAGCAAACACCCGTTGGAATCCTTATTTTGATGGAACTTATAGAGGATATTCTACCCGCAGGCGTACTTAACATTGTAAATGGATTTGGCTTGGAAGCAGGAAAACCATTGGCTTCCAGTCCACGCATAAAAAAAATCGCGTTTACGGGAGAAACCACTACTGGGCAATTGATCATGCAATATGCGTCCAAGAACATTATTCCCGTGACCTTGGAGTTGGGCGGTAAATCCCCGAACGTTTTCTTCGAAAGCATTATGGATGCGGATGATGAGTTCTTCGATAAATGTTTGGAAGGCGCTGTAATGTTTGCCTTGAACCAAGGGGAGGTCTGTACCTGCCCATCCAGAATATTGGTTCAGGAAAGCATTTATGACAAATTCATTGAGCGAGTTATAGAGCGTACCAAAGCCATCAAACTTGGCCATCCGTTGGATCCAACCACCATGATGGGCGCACAAGCATCGAATGATCAGTTCGAGAAAATCATGAACTACATCCAAATAGGTAAAGAAGAAGGATGCGAAGTTCTGGCAGGAGGTGACGCTGCTTATAACGAAGGCCTGGAAGGTGGGTATTACATTCAACCCACTATTTTGAAAGGAAACAACAAAATGCGCGTATTCCAAGAAGAAATTTTTGGTCCCGTGGTCTGTGTCACCACTTTTAAAGATGAAGCAGAAGCACTGGAAATCGCCAACGACACCCTTTATGGATTGGGAGCGGGAGTTTGGACACGCGATATGCACCAAGCCTATAAAATCTCCAGACAGATACAAGCTGGCAGGGTTTGGGTAAACTGCTATCACAACTACCCTGCACATGCACCGTTTGGAGGATACAAAAAGTCAGGAATCGGAAGAGAAAATCATAAAATGATGCTCAGCCACTATACTCAGACCAAAAATATGCTGATTTCCTACGATAAGAACAAATTAGGCTTTTTCTAGGATGGAAAACTTGATTAAACGTGTATTGGTTTCGGACCATGCCATAAAAATAATTGATCAATTGAGGGAACACCATGGCGAATTGATGTTCCACCAAAGTGGGGGCTGCTGTGATGGCTCCTCACCCATGTGCTTTCCCAAAGGTGAGTTGATGCTCAATGAAAACGATGTGAAATTGGGCACCATCCACGGCTGTGATTTTTTTATGAGTAAGGACCAGTTCGAATACTGGAAACACACACAGCTCACGGTCGATGTGACCACGGGACGTGGTGCCAGTTTTAGCCTGGAAATTCCGTTGGGACTCCGTTTTGTCATCAAATCACGATTGTACACGGATGGGGAACGAGAACATTTGGCGCCCGTACAACCCGCAGAAGAAGTGTAGCATAAGCCCCGACAAATTCGGGGCTTTTTCATACCTTGTCCTTGGATTCACCCGGAAGACAATATGAAGAAAATTTTGATAGCGCCATTTGTTTTGTTGGTAAGGTTTTACCAACTTTTTATATCCCCCATGTTTCCGTCCACATGCCGCTATTCCCCCACTTGTTCACAATACACCCTGGAAGCCTTAAAAAAGCACGGACTCTTTAAAGGCGGATGGCTTTCTATTAAACGTATAGCCAGTTGCCACCCCTGGGGAGGAAGCGGATATGATCCTGTCCCTTAAAAAATTGCGCTTTAATTAACACCCTGCAACCGTTCAAAGTAGTTATATTAGTCCAAAATTTATTTCAATGTACTTTCTAGGATTTGACTGGAACCCCGAAGGAACTCTTTTTAAACTGGGTTTTCTACAGATAAAATATTACAATTTGCTATGGATTGCCGCCTTCATATTAGGCTGGTTCATCATGAAGAAAATCTTCTTGAACGAAAAGAAGTCCATGGAAAAACTGGATTCCCTTTTTATTTATACCGTGGTATCCATAATGCTCGGAGCACGATTGGGGCACGTATTTTTTTACGATTGGGACTACTATAAAGATCATTTGGCAGAAATCCTTTTACCTATCCACGAAAACGCGAACAGTTCGCTCTTCGGTATCATCAATGGGTACGAGTTTACCGGCTTTACAGGCTTGGCCAGTCATGGAGCTACTATCGCTGCCATTATCGGTATTTGGTTGTATACTCGTAAATGGAAAGACATTAAAATGCTTTGGCTATTGGATAGGTTGGTAGTTCCCTCTGCAATCGGTGCCGCATTTGTAAGGTTCGGTAATTTTTTCAATTCCGAGATCAATGGAAAAAAAGTGGATGAAGCCTATTTCCTAGCAACTCGTTTTATCCGTGATTCGGACGATATGCCTGCATATCAGGCGATGGCACTCACCAAAGAAAAAACACCGAACGCAGCCTACAAAGCCATTCAGCACAACCCGGAGTTCTCTGAAGTTTTACAGTCCATACCATTTCGCCATCCCGCCCAATTGTACGAGGCCATTTGTTACATTTTCGTATTCGTGGTTCTATACCTGCTCTACTGGAAAACAGATTGGAAAAACAAACCAGGCTTCCTTTTTGGTTTGTTTATGGTTCTTTTGTTCGTGGTAAGGTTCTTTGTGGAATTCTACAAAAAAAGCCAAGGCGGTTTCGAAGATACCCTCGGCATGCTTTCCACTGGACAATGGCTCAGTATCCCCATGATTTTGATCGGTGTATTTTTTATGGTAAAACCAGCACCTGTAGAACCTTAGCGACATGGCAAATTTTGGAAAAATAATAATATTCACGGTTGTTTTGATTCTGGTATCGTGCAAGAGCGAATCCAAACAAGCCATTAAAACAGAAACGGTTTCCTTTACAAAAGAGGGAGAGCTAACCATTCTTTCTGAGGAATCAGAAGCCATAAAGGCTAGTTTTGAAATCGAGATTGCCGAGTCGGAATACGAGACACAAACTGGGTTAATGTACCGAAAATCCATGAAAGAGAATCGAGGAATGCTATTTATTCAGCCCACAGAATCCTTGCAGTACTTTTACATGAAGAACACAGAAATTCCCTTGGATATAATTTACATTGATTCAGGAATGAAGATTGTGAGCTTTCAAAAGAATGCACAACCATTCAATGAAGATACCTTACCATCCAATGTCCCTGCAAGATATGTATTTGAAATTAACGCAGGGCTTTCGGATAAATTGGGACTACAAGTTGGTGATAGTATTTCATTTACACGTGATTAAATGTCTAAATACCTACTGGACAACCAAACATCCGACCGACTGCTTTATCGTAAGTTGACCGATTCGGATTTCGAAGATTGGCTCCCTTTCTACAACGACCCAAGATCCACACAATACTGGGACGGTCTGCCCAAAGATCCCGTAGAAGCTTGCAAAGCACAGTTCGAACGGGTATTTGAACGCTATCAAAACGATTTAGGTGGCATGAACGCCCTAATTTTAAAAGAATCCGGAAAACTGATCGGTATTTGCGGACTCCTAGTTCAAACTGTGGACAATGTAAAGGAACTGGAAATTGGCTATTCCATTCTACCCAATTATTGGCTTAAGGGTCTTGCATCTGAAGCTGCCCGAAAATGTAAGGCCTTTGCGTTTGAAAACAATTTTTCGGATTCCCTGATCTCCATTATCCATGTGGACAACATACCCTCCCAAAAAGTCGCAATAAACAATGGTATGTACTTGGACAAAACAACAGTCTACAAGAACAATCCTGTACATATTTTTAGAGTTAAGCGAGGATAATCGTAATTTTAAGGCAATACCAATTGCCTCATGAAGCTACACAAAAGCTACACTATCCTTACGCAGAACAATTCCAATACCAAACAATTGGTTCAAAATCTATTGAAGAACGATCCAATTGATGGGCTGCTCGAACTACAGAACTTAAAAGGTCTGCTTTTCTCAAAGTCAGAAATTGACCGTTATATGGACGAAGAGGAACGCCACGATATTAAAATTTTGACCAAGGACAGCGAACAGCCGTTAAAAACCATGAGCAGTGGAGAGCAAAAAAAAGTGCTACTTACCTATCTGCTTCAAAAAGACCCGGATTTTTTAATCTTGATAAATCCATTCGATAATTTGGACACTGACACACAAGCCAAATTGAAAGAGGAACTTGTAAGTATTTCATCAAACAAAATTTTGGTACAATTGGTAAGTAGATTGGATGATATTTTGCCCAACACTACCGATTTTTTTAAACTTGATGGAAATACGCTACACCACTATTGTTCATCCGATGAGTTTTGGACGCAAAACAAAATGGAACCCATACCTTTTAATGGCACCATTCCTCCATCTTTGTCACAAGTCACAATTGACCATAAGGAACTGGTAAGTTTTAAGAAGGTTTCGGTCAGCTTTAATGGCCGCCAAGTACTGAACAATATAGATTGGACCATAAACAAAGGAGAGTTTTGGCAATTGAAAGGTCCGAATGGAAGCGGAAAGTCCACACTATTGTCCATGATCACAGGGGACAGCCATAAAGGTTACGGCCAAGATTTGACCATTTTTGGCCTACAAAAGGGCAAGGGTGAAAGTGTTTGGGACCTCAAACAAAACATCGGCTATTACACTCCGGCAATCACCAATACATTTAGAGTATACCACAGTCTGGAAAATATGATCATTTCTGGCCTGCACGATTCCATTGGACTGTATGTACAACCAACCGACCGTGAAAAAAATTTGGCCGAACAATGGCTTCAACTACTCAATTTGGAAACTCGAAAAAATGAGTATTTCAAAGATCTAACAATTGGTGAAAGCCGATTACTTATGATGGCACGGGCCATGATAAAACACCCTCCTTTGTTAATTTTGGACGAACCTACTGCTGGACTTGACGATAAGAGCGCCAATCTTTTTGTTGCCTTGGTGAACAAGGTGGCCAAAGAAAGCGACACTGCCATAGTTTTTGTCTCACATAGAGAAGAACCTCAGTTACATCCAGAACACATCTTTGAACTACAACCATCCGAAATGGGATCGACGGGTAAACCATCACAAAAAATTCATAAATAGATTGGCGCACGGCGCATTTTTTTACAAAAACCACTGATTTGATCACTGATTGTATTTATTCAGGATAGTTCACAAAAAAAGACCCTCTAAAAAAGAGGGTCTTTAATATAAAGTGTAATATAAAAAACGAAAAACTACGATTCGGTTGCTTCAGCAACTTTGTTCTTTAATGAATCGAACATCACCGGTGTTGCGATAAATACAGATGAATATGTACCTACGATTACACCAATGATCATCGCGAACATAAATCCTCTTAGGCTCTCGCCTCCAAAAATAAAGATAGCCAACAACACGATCAATGTGGTAAGCGAGGTGTTCAAGGTTCGGCTCAATGTACTGTTCAATGCCAAGTTAATGTGCTCTCCACCCTTCCAGCCTTTTAGGCCAGTTACTTCACGAATACGGTCGAATACTACCACCGTATCGTTCAGGGAATAACCAATTACGGTTAGGATGGCCGCAATAAAGGCTTGGTCAATTTCCATGTTGAACGGCATTATGCTACCTGTAAGGGAGAATATACCCAAAACGATCATAACATCGTGGAATACCGCTACCACAGCCCCTAAAGAGAACTGCCATTTTCTAAACCTGAAAAGAATATAAAGGAATACTACCGCCAAGGAACCGATAATGGCCAAGAAAGCGTTTTTCTTGATATCATCCGCGATGGTAGGCCCAACCTTAACAGATTGAAGGATACCGATAGATTTTTCGGAAGCACCAACGGTAAAATCTTCAAAAGAAGTTCCGTCTGGCAAATATTTTTGTAGCGATGTGTACAGCTTATCCTGGATCTCCGTATCTATCTCCACTCCTTCTTGATCCACTTTGTATGGTGTGGTCACTTTTATCTGATTGGCATCACCAAAAGTTTTCACATTGGTACCACTACCGAATACCGTATTAAGTTCGGATGCAATCTCCGAAGGGTTCACAGCTTTCTCAAAACGGATCTGATAAGAACGTCCTCCTATAAAATCAACCCCTTGGTTAAGTCCATTGGTAAACAACGAGAAAACACTCACCGCTACCAAAATGGCGGATACCACATAGGCGATCTTTCGTTTGGACAAGAAGTTGATATCCAAATTGGTAAACAGGTTCTTTGTGATACCTGTACTGAAATCGAGGCGCCTTCCTTTTTTGCTCGTGTAGGCCTCGATCATTAATCGAGTAACAAAAATGGCCGTGAACAAGGAAGTAACAATACCGATCATCAAGGTCGTGGCAAAACCTTTAATTGGTCCTGAACCAAAAACAAAAAGAATGATCGCAGTAAGACCTGTAGTAATATTGGCATCCAAAATAGAGGACAAAGCGTTTCCAAAACCATCGGCTATGGCTTGTGCCTTTCCTTTTCCGCGCGCCAACTCTTCTTTAACCCTTTCAAAAATAAGTACGTTGGCATCTACCGACATACCTATAGTCAGTACAATACCCGCAATACCTGGCAATGTCAATACAGCGCCAAGGCTGGTCAGCACACCAAAAATCAACAAAATATTGAATACCAAAGCGATATCCGCAAACACTCCTGCTCTACCGTAGTAGAATATCATCCAAAGCAAAACGAACGCCATGGCGATCATAAAGGACATAAATCCACTATCGATAGCTTCTTGACCCAAAGATGGGCCTACCACTTCTGACTGGATAATATCCGCAGAAGCAGGAAGTTTACCCGCACGCAAAACGTTGGCAATATCTTTGGTCTCGTTTACAGTAAATGTTCCCGTAATCTCCGAACGCCCACCAGAAATTGGCCCCGAAGAAACCCCAGGTGCAGTGTACACTTTGTTATCCAATACAATGGCAATACCAGTTTGGTTGTTGTAGGCATCCCCCGTTAATTCTTCCCATTCTTTGGCACCACGAGTATTCATCGTCATGCTAACGGCCGGTTTATTGAACTGATCAAAGGTATCCTGAGCATCGGAAACAACATCTCCGCTAATCCTTGGTGTACCTTCTCGGTTAGATTTCAATGCATACAAGTCAACTATTTCCGCATCTTGCGAAGGTCTTTCCCAAAGGAATTTGGTAAACTGAACATCATTCGGCAATAGCCTTTTAATTGCAGGCATTCTTAAATACCCGCCAATTTCTGCGGTATCGGCCACCAAGGCTCTTGCTATGGCGTGACTCCCTGGATCGGCCGGAATCAATTTACCCAAAATCGGATTGGCATCCTGTGACATATCCAACGAGTCTTGAGCTACATCGGATAGCAGGGAATCAATTTCCGATTCCGGTTTTGAGATTTCGTCTTCGGTAGACGTTTTCGGCTCCAAAATCTCTTTTAAACGTTCGTTGGCATTAACCAAAAACGTTGCAATACTTTGGTTGCTCTGTGGATAGGTTTCCCAAAATTCCAACTGTGCCGTACTGGACAACAATTCCTGGGCACGGGCAATATCCTTGGCCCCTGGAAGTTCCACTAAAATTCTTCCCGAGTTACCTTCTCTTTGAATATTGGGCTGTGTTACCCCAAAACCATCGATACGCTCTCGCAAAACTTCGAACGCAGAAACTATGGATTCATCAATCTTTCTTCTGATGATGGGTTTTACCTCATCATCGGACATTTGAAAATTAATATCATCGCTCAGTCCTTTATTGGCAAAAATGTCCGGTGAGGCCAGTTTGGTATCTCCTTTGATATTGTCAAAAGCTTCGAAAAACAGTTCCAAATAGGTGTTGTCACTATTTTTTGATGCTTCGTCGGCATCTGCCAAGGCTTTGTTGAACACAGGGTTCTTAGTGTTGTTGGCCAAGCCTTTTAAAATATCCTTAACGGAAATCTGAAGAGTAACGTTGATACCTCCTTTAAGGTCCAATCCTTTGTTCAACTCTTTTGTTTTGGCATCCGCGTAGCTCGTATACCCCAAAACAGTATTATCACTGATGGAATCCAAGTACGATGCCTCTAAAGCTTCGCGCTTTGCAACATAATCTTCCTCAGCCTCCGAAATTTGGCCAATTGCGTAAGCCTCAGCATCTTTCTCCAACTTATTAGTGATGAAAGTATAAGATAACTGATAGATGCTCACCAAGCCAAAAAGGATCGCGAAAAGCCTTATAAGTCCTTTATTCTGCATTGATTGTTAATTTTTTAGAAGTTTTCTTAAACAGCGTGCAAATATATCATTTCCGATAAGATTTGACAATAGAATTTGATGTAATTGCAATTACTGTTAATGGTTACGGTATAAAATTAAAAATGTCATCCCGGACAAACCTAAAGATTTCCATCCAATTTGATGGTAATTTTCTTTTAGTCGATGCCCAAAATGACATTTTAACCGATAGGGTTTAAATCTAGACCTCTAGCAGTCCGTTGGTCTTTTTTACACCTTCGGCACTTTCCTGCATTTTGGCCTTTTCGGCATCGGACAATTCTATCTCTACAATTTTCTCGATACCATTTTTACCTAGGATTACCGGCACCCCTATACAAATATCGTTTAGTCCGTACTCACCTTCCAACAGTGATGAGCAAGGGAACATTTTCTTTTGATCACATGCAATGGCCTGGACCAAGCTGGAAACGGCAGCACCTGGGGCATACCAAGCACTTGTACCCAACAATCCGGTCAAAGTAGCACCTCCAACTTTGGTTTCTTCCACAACCCAGTTCATTTTTTCTTCGGATAGGAACTCGGAAACTTTTACACTGTTTCTTGTAGCATGGCCGATCAAGGGCACCATTCCTTTATCGCTGTGCCCACCGATCACCATACCATCCACATCTGAAATAGGTGCTTCCAAGGCTTGGGCCAATCTATATTTGAAACGGGCACTGTCCAAAGCTCCACCCATTCCTATAATTCTATTTTTAGGAAGTCCTGTTGCTTTGTGCACCAAATAGGTCATCGTATCCATTGGGTTGCTCACTACAATAATAGTTACGTTAGGAGAGTGCTCCAAAAGGCTTGTGGCCACGGTTTTCACAATGCCAACATTAATACCTATCAACTCTTCACGCGTCATACCAGGTTTACGAGGAATTCCCGAAGTGATCACTGCAATGTCGCTATTGGCAGTCTTACCATAATCGCTAGTAGACCCGGTAATTTTGGTATCAAATCCGTTCAATGATGCCGTTTGCATCAAATCCATGGCCTTACCTTCGGCATACCCTTCTTTGATGTCCAATAAAACTACTTCCGATGCAAAATTTTTCATTGCTATGTACTCAGCGCAACTTGCTCCAACTGCGCCTGCTCCTACTACGGTAACTTTCATTTGTATAGATTTAAATTTTAGTCCTCAAAAATAAGGCATTTAGGGCAGATAAAAACTGACATTTACCAGTTTTAGACCATCAATTCCGGTAAAAACAACAAAGTTGACATGGATTTAACGATACCTAGATCACTCTTGAGCAGCATAAGAGTTGTGCAATAAAATATTTTATCCGTTTTATACAATAGATTCTTACAAACCTACGTTCTTATAGTCCCAAATTTAACGTAACCTACTTGACCTATGAAAAAGCTCTTTTCATTGTTGTCCATTCTTGGCATTATAGCCATAAGCAACTGTACCAGTGTTCCGGACAACCACGATCCCATTCTGGGTATCTGGGCAAAAACTGCATCTTCAACTATTGAAGGAAAAAATTCGAACACGATCCGTGAAGAGTGGATTTTTAACGATGTCTATCTAGGAAGATACCAGAGATACACCAACTCCCAATTAGATTTTTACACCGATTTTAAATGGTCGCAAGAAAATGGCGCCTATTCCATTATTTATGGCGACCCACAGGTTACCGATATAACCGTTAGTTTGGAAAAAGCAAAAACCCCCGAAGTATTAACCTTGGATAATGGCTCGGTCTTCGCCACCAGGGAATGACGTGAAGACTACATATATGAAAATAGGAGGCCCCGGAAACGGGGCCTTCTTTATTTTTGATCGGTAATTTTTGATTCTCTCTTACCTAAATCCAAAGTTCACTCCAAAGGTAAATGTGCTGAACTCGGAGAAATTATATTCTGCATTCAACCTAAAAAATCCCAGTTTAAGTTTGGTACCCAAATTAGCAGATACTCCGCTTGCATCTTGCGATACCGTAAAAGGATCTACCACTGTTTCTGAAAAGAAAGGTCCGTTGGCCTCATAAGTACCAAGCACATCGATATCCGAGTTCCCTGTGATATATCCAATCCCTCCATAAAAATTAATTACCGGGATATTTTTAGTGGAGACCACGGCGCTAAAATTCCATGTTCTGAAAGAAGCATCGATTCGTTGATCACTTCCGCTGATAAAATCAGAATTGGAGAAATCGTATTCCCCATTTAAATTAGTATAGCCAATTACCGCAGAAATAGCAACGGGCAATACTTTATCGGCAGGCAATATTTTGGTAAAATCATATTGCAATCCGGCCCCGAACAATCCAATCTTGGCATCGTCGTCAAATTTGATCTTTGGTAAAAAACGAGCTTTTACTTCCAACCCCTTGATCAAACCCACACTGGCCTGTAGATACCCCGATGGTATAAAATTGAGGTTTTCAGCAGAAAGACCTGTGGGCAGCTCAAAACTCTCTCTGAAGATACCACTTTCATCTTCCACAAAAACTTCTACTCCCTCAATATCCCCTAACGCGGTAGACACCATTCTGGCCTGGCCCGGGTTTTGTACAAAATCCAAGTTATCGTAATCGGCAGGATCCAATATAAATGCTTTTTTATCGTCCTTGTTTTTAAATCCGGTCATGTTTCCTATAATGGAAATCTCAAATCCACCCAAGGGCTTGGCATCTGCCGTATTGTACCATCCATTGGAGATGCTGTAAATGGCTCCTTCCGAGACCGGGGACAAATAAGCGTTGGCAAATCGCTCGGCATCCGCAACTCCCGAAACAAATATATCGTTGAGATCCTGGGACTTGCCCATGGTCACAGTAACTAGTGCAAGCGCTAAAATTAGTCTTTTCATAATATTGAAGTTTTACCCAAAACTAAAAAACTCGCCCTGCTGGGGCGAGTTTTTGTTGTGAAATGCCTGAATTCTATACATCTATATTCGCATAGACGGCATTTTTCTCAATAAATTCACGTCTCGGTGGCACTTCGTCACCCATTAGCATTGAGAATATACGATCGGACTCTGTTGCATTGTCAATACTAACTTGACGTAAGGTTCTGAATTCCGGGTTCATTGTGGTGTCCCAAAGTTGCTCGGCGTTCATCTCACCAAGACCTTTATATCGCTGGATACCTGCTCCCCCTCCCATTTCTGCATTGATCTGATCACGCTCCTTATCATTCCATGCGTAACGTTTTTTAGATCCTTTTTTTACCAAATATAGAGGTGGTGTTGCGATGTAGACATGGCCACCCTCGATCAACTCCCTCATATATCGGAAGAAGAAAGTTAAAATCAGGGTTTCAATATGGCTACCATCGACATCCGCATCACACATGATCACCACTTTATGATATCGCAATTTATCCAAATTGAGGGCCTTACTATCTTCTTCGGTTCCGATGGTAACTCCCAAAGCAGTGTAAATATTCTTTATTTCCTCGTTTTCAAAAACCTTGTGCTGCATGGCTTTTTCCACATTCAGGATTTTACCTCTCAATGGGAGAATGGCCTGGAAGTTTCTATCCCTACCTTGTTTGGCTGTTCCACCTGCGGAATCCCCCTCTACCAAAAACACTTCGCACTTGGTAGGATCTTGTTCCGAACAGTCGGATAGTTTCCCTGGCAACCCTCCTACACTCATAGGGTTCTTGCGCTGTACCATTTCTCTGGCCTTTGCCGCGGCATGTCTGGCCTGTGCAGCAAGTTTTACTTTTTCAACGATTTGTTTGGCATCATCCGGGTTTTCCTCCAAATAATCGGTCAGCATTTCGGATACGGCCTGACTCACTGCACTGGTAACCTCTCGGTTACCCAATTTAGTCTTTGTCTGCCCTTCGAATTGCGGTTCTGCCACTTTCACCGAAACGATCGCCGTCAGTCCTTCGCGGAAATCATCACCAGAGATTTCAAATTTCAACTTATCAAGCATGCCGGAATTATCGGCATACTTTTTAAGGGTCGATGTTAAACCTCTTCTAAAACCTGAAAGATGTGTTCCTCCTTCATGGGTATTGATATTGTTTACATAGGAATGAAGGTTTTCGGTGTATCCCGTATTATAGATCATGGCTACTTCCACCGGAATTCCGTTCTTCTCCCCTTCCATGGAGATTACCTTTTGGATCAAGGGCTCACGAGTACCGTCCAAAAACTTGATAAATTCCTTTAGGCCTTCCTCGGAATGGAAAGTTTCGGAAACGAATTCTCCTTTTTCGTCCTTATTGCGCTTGTCGGTTAGCGTTATGGTCACTCCTTTATTCAGGTATGCGAGTTCCCTCATCCTATTGGCAAGGGTCTCATAACTGTATTCTGTGGTTTGGGTGAATATGGTATTGTCCGGAACAAAGGTTACTATGGTACCAGTCTCATTGCTTTCGCCAACACTTTTTACAGGGTACAACGTTTTTCCTCTTTCGTATTCCTGCTCCCAAATTTTTCCATCTCGGTAAACAGTGGCCTTTAAATGGGACGATAGAGCGTTCACACAAGACACACCCACTCCGTGCAATCCACCGGAAACTTTATAGGAGTCCTTATCGAATTTACCCCCTGCCCCGATCTTCGTCATTACTACCTCCAAGGCGGAAACACCTTCTTTTTTGTGCAGGTCCACGGGGATACCCCTTCCGTTATCCTGGGTAGTGATAGAGTTGTCTTCGTTAATAATTACATCTATCGTATCGCAATGGCCCGCCATGGCTTCATCAATGGAGTTGTCCACCACCTCATAAACCAAATGGTGCAATCCTCTGACCCCAACATCTCCAATATACATCGAAGGTCTCATACGTACGTGCTCCATCCCCTCTAGGGCCTGGATACTATCCGCGGAGTATTGTTTCTTGTTAGCTTCTTCGCTCATATATATTCAGTATTTGCCTCAAAAATTCAAATCTTACAAATATAAACAATACCCTGTGGAAATGGCCAAAAACACCCCTCTCAAGCCCCTAAGTTATCAACAAAGTGTGTGGAAAACAGCCTCTTTTTATTGCTTGTACCCCAACATGGTCCGAACAACTAAAAAGCCCCTCGGGAAAGGGGCTTTCTGACTAATTAAAAAATGAAACATGTTAGATTAACTGCTTCATATCGTTTGGTTGGTTTAAACAGGGGTTATTTCACATATGCATCGGTATGAACCTTAGCCACAGCTCTTCCCGATGGATCGTTCATGTTCTTGAATGCCTCGTCCCACTCCAGGGCAATTTTGGTACTACATGCCACTGATGGTTCTTGCGGCACGCTCATAGCCGCCGCATCGGAAGGGAAATGACTTTCAAAAATTGAACGGTAATAATACTCTTCTTTGGATGTAGGGGTCTGAATTGGAAACTTAAAATGGGCATTTTTTAGTTGCTCATCCGAAATCTCCTCTTCCACTAAAGCTTTTAAGGTATCTATCCAGCTGTACCCGACTCCATCGGAAAATTGTTCTTTTTGCCTCCAGGCCACGCTTTCGGGCAAATAATCCTCAAATGCTTTGCGCACTACCCATTTCTCCATGCGTTCGCCGTTGATCATTTTATCTTTTGGGTTTATGCTCATGGCCACATCCATAAACTCTTTGTCCAAAAAGGGCACACGCCCCTCAATGCCCCAGGCCGCCAAGGATTTATTGGCCCTAAGACAGTCGTACATGTGCAGCTTGTCCAGTTTTCTTACTGTTTCTTCATGAAAATCCTTTGGACTAGGGGCCTTATGGAAGTATAAATATCCGCCGAACAATTCGTCCGCTCCTTCACCCGAAAGGACCATTTTAATTCCCATGGATTTGATCACCCTGGCCATTAAATACATTGGAGTCGAAGCTCTTATGGTTGTAATATCGTATGTTTCGAGGTTATAAACAACGTCCTTTATGGCATCCAACCCTTCTTGGATGGTAAATTTGATCTCGTGATGGACCGTTCCAATATGGTCGGCCACCATTTGGGCCGCCGCCAAATCAGGAGAACCCTCCAAGCCTACCGAAAAAGAGTGCAATTGTGGCCACCAAGCATCGGCCGTGTCCCCGGACTCGATTCTTTTTTGGGAATATTTTTTTGCAATGGCCGATGTTACCGATGAATCCAATCCACCGGACAATAGTACGCCATAAGGCACATCTGACATTAATTGACGGTGTACCGCAGCTTCCAATGCATCTTTGATTTTTGCAATGCTGGTCTCGTTTTCCTTAACTGCATCATATTCCATCCAATCCCGTTTGTACCAGCGTACAAATTCACCGTTAGAACTGTGCATATAGTGACCAGGGGGAAAAAGTTGGATTTTGGAACAAGTGCCTTCCAAAGCTTTCAACTCGGAAGCCACGTAGAACGTTCCGTTTTTGTCCCAACCTATGTACAACGGAATAATTCCCATATGGTCGCGGGCTATGAAATACTCGTCTTTTTCCGAGTCGTATATGGCAAAACCAAATATACCGTTCATTTCATCAACAAAATCCACTCCCTTTTCTTGATAAAGTGCCAAAATCACTTCACAGTCGGATTGTGTACGGAACTCATATTTCCCCTCGAACTGTTTTCTTAATTCTTGATGATTATAAATTTCGCCATTGGCTGCCAATACCAATTTACCATCGGCACTGATCAACGGCTGCTTTCCCGAAGCCGGATCAACAATAGCCAATCGCTCATGGGCCAAAATTGCCTTATCATCGGCATAAATACCGCTCCAATCCGGCCCTCTATGTCTCACTTTTTTAGACATTTCCAATAGTTGGGGCCTTAGTACTTCCGTACTTTCCTTCACATCAAATGCGCAAACAATACCACACATAATTTATTATATTTAATAACAATTTTAAAACAAATATGAACTTTAATATTATTTAATAAAACCGTTATTCGATATTTAATTATATTTTATAATATTAAACTATCTTACTGTTTCATATTGAAATAATATGCGCTTTTAAATCATTTTTATCCAATGCTTTGTAAGGTCGCTTAATTTTCCCGTCTGTATATTTGAAAAAACTATTAATCAACTCCTGAAAAACGGAAATTAAATCGCAATCATGAAGAATTTAACAGTATTAGTATTGATTTTTTGTGCCAGTTTAGTGTTTTCTACGGATGCCGTGGCCCAAAAGTTTAGTGGACTCGACAAAAGTCCTGCGGATATTGCCTATTATCCAGCAAGCTCTAGAGAAAACGATAAATCTGCGCGCATTATTTACAGTCGTCCACAATTGAAGGGACGTAGCATGGCCGAATTGGCCCCTGCCGGAAAAGTTTGGAGAACCGGAGCCAATGAAGCTACGGAAATAACTTTTTACAAAGATGCCACTATTGGCGGCAAAACGATCAAGGCAGGTTCTTATGCATTGTTCACTATTCCGGGTGATAGCGAATGGACCGTTATCTTGAACAGCAACCTACACCAATGGGGCGCTTATTCTTATGATAGTGACGGTGATGTGGTACGTGCCACTGCTGCAGTTTCTTCGGATAGCGAAGAATTGGAAGCCTTCTCCGTTGCTTTTGACGACGATGGAAATATGGTTATGGGATGGGGAACTACCAGAGTCTCTTTACCGATCAGCTATTAATACATGGTCGTTCTAAAAATACGAAAGCCCCTTTTTAAGGGGCTTTTTTATTGTTCTTTTGCAACAAAACCTATTATAGATTGGTTTCCTCACTTAGTTTAAATCAACATAGGGGGCATTATTTCTTCTGAACACCACCCAAGAACACATGTTCTGCAGTTATATTGGGAATATCCTCGGATGGGATTGTCATAATATCATCGCTCAGAACCACAAAGTCTGCAAATTTTCCCGCTTCAATACTCCCTTTTTCTTCTTCCTCAAAATTGGAATAGGCCGCCCAAATGGTCATCCCCTTTAAAGTTTCCTCTCTGCTCAAGGCATTTTCCATCTGAAAACCACCTTCAGGGTATTGTGCCACATCCTGGCGGGCGACCGCCGCATAAAAGGTTAAGAACGGATTTACCTGCTCCACTGGGAAATCGGTTCCCAAGGCAACCAGTCCTGCTTTGTTCAACAGGTCTTTATATGCGTAAGCTCCTTTTACCCGTTCTTTGCCTAAACGGTCTTCTGCCCAATACATATCACTTGTAGCATGTGTTGGCTGTACGGATGGAATGATTCCTTTTTCAAAATAGTTAAAATCGGATGGCGAAATTACCTGCGCGTGTTCCACTTTCCATCTGCGGTCCGTTCTACCTTTTAGTGCTTTTTCGTAGGCCCTTAGCACCACAATATTGGCAGAATCGCCAATTGCATGGGTGTTCATCTGATAATCGGTTTCCGCAATGCGATGAGCCAGTGCTTCTATTTGGTCCACGGGTGTTACCATAGCACCAAAATGGCCAGGCTTATCGGAATAATGATCTCTTAGGGCCGCACCTCGCGAACCAAGGGCCCCATCGCCATATACCTTTACGGAACGTACATTTAATTGATTGGTTTTGATGATTCCCTTTTCCAAAAAGTAATCCAAATTTTCTGGATAATTGGAGATCATTGCATATACCCTAATGGATAATTCACCTGCTTGCTGTAGGCTATCGATCAACTCAACTATCTCCCTCGGAAGACCTGCATCGTTCACGGTAGTGAGGCCATAATCCAAAGAAATAGCTTCTGCATCCTTGAGCGCCTGTATACTTTGTGCCAAACTTGCTTTGGGAATCACTTGATCTATCAATCCCATGGGGTTGTCCACCAATACACCGGTGATTTTACCATTTTCCTTTACAATTTCCCCACCTTCGGTTTTTGTTTCAGCAGTAATGCCGGCCATATCCAAGGCTTTTTGATTGACCAAATAGGCATGACCATCCACGCGCTCCAAAGCCACGGGCGTGTCCGGAAACAATTCATCTAGTTTATCCTTGGTGGGAAACTCTTTGACCTCCCAATCGTTTTGATCCCAACCTCTACCAAGAATAAAATTGGATGGGCGTTCCTTTTGGAAGGCCACCACCCTTTCCATAACCTCTTCATAGCTTTCCGTGCCGACCAAATCGACCACTTGTTGATTTTGCCCCAATCCGTAAAAATGGCAGTGTGCATCTATAAGTCCCGGAACTATGGTTTTACCTTGGGCATCAAAACTGTTTTGGGCAGTATATTTTTTGTTGATTTCGTCCGTATCCCCGACTTCTACAAACTTTCCGTCTTTTATCGCAATGCCGGTCGCTTTGGAAAAATCCTCATCTACCGTATAAATATTGGCATTGGATACAATTAGGTCCACTTGTTCCTTGGTATGGCAAGAAATAATGAACAATATGGAGAGCAGTAAAACGTACTTTTTCATTTTGGATGGTTTCTTCCAAAAATAGAAAAAGTGATTGAAATTTTAGGGATTGTCATCCTCGAACTCTGTCACAACAAACTCTACTCTTCTATTTTTCCTCCGTGCTTCTTCGGTCAGAGTAGTATCCAATGGTTTACTGTCACCATATCCTTGATAGGAAATCCGGTTTTTGTGCAACCCTAAAGTTATAAGGTAATTGGCGACCGAACTTGCCCTTTCGCGACTGAGCACATTGTTATATTCTGAGGAACCCAGATCATCCGTATGGCCACTGATAGCTACTTTTAAATCCGGGTTTTGCTGCAAATAATTATAAACATCCCGGAGACTTTGTTTTGCCTTGGGTTGCAAGTCGAACCTATCAAAATTAAAATTTACATGATTTAAAACGTACACTTCGTTGGTCTTGTATTCCGGTCCTAAATAGACCAAAGAAATATCGTCCAAATAGTAATAGGCATAACCTTCCTTATTATTTGAAGGGTCTTTGCTATCTATATATGCGGTACCTGCGTTACTTTTAAAATTTCCCAGGATCAAATGATTCTCAAATCCTTTGGCTACCAAATCAAAACTTAACTCCATCCACTGTTGTTTATCCTGATAATAATTTGATACTGGAAATTGTTTGATATGGGTAGTTTGTGCGGAAGTGGCGATCAATTGACTTTGAGACAGTTCTTTTTTGGTATAAATAGATAAGGGTCTATCGGATAAAACGGCGCCCATATCCATAACAGCACCATCCGATTTTTCGGATAGGCTCAAAAATAAGGTCAACCTGTACCGACTACCTTTTTGCAGGGTTTCGGTCAACGGCACTTGAATATATTCGCGATAATCCTTTGGAGCAAACAAGTAGAGTCCGGCATATGCTGCACCCTCATAGGGTTCTTGTTTACCTTTAAAGTTCATGGGGACACCCAACTTGGTTCTACTACATTGATTAAAATAATCGGTTGTTCCCAAGGTCGGAGCGCTCCAGTAAGCAGCATCCCTATTTAGATTACTCATTTTAACAGGACAGGAAGAATATTCTTCGAAACCTCCATTATGAACCAAATTTTGACCAATTCCAAAGAAGGAATTCATCAAAAAAAGGCATAGAAGTCTTTTAAATATTGGTCTTGGCTCCATTATTTTCCTCAAAATAAGAAAGGTCAACTATGGGTACATCAACAAGTTGACCGAAAATAATGAACGGTATTTTCAATAATTTATTGCGTAAAATCCTACAAACTAGAAATCAAACTTATAGGAGACCCCTGCCAATGCTTGGAATCCCTGTACTCTAAAATTGGCCCATCGTTGGTAATTGTTATTTGCTATATTCGAAGCTTTTAAAAAGATGGAGAGCTGATCATTGAAACGATAGCCAAGGTGCGCATTGGCATCAAAAAACGAATCCAAGGTAATTGGCGAATAGGAAATGGTCGGTGGCACATTATCGGTTAGTGCAATTGAGGTCAAAGCATCTCTCTCGCCCACAAAGAACAGATTGGCACCCATATACCATTGGTCGGTGATCTGGTAGTCCAAAAACAGGGATCCTTTTATCGATGGCAAGTTCCAGGCCGGATTATCCGTTTCAGTATCGTAATCGTAGAATTCTGCGTTTACCCCTAAAGAAAAATTTCGATTTACATCTACATTTATTTCACCAAAAACACCCAATGTTTTTACATCATCATAAAAAACCTGAAAAGAATTACCGTAGTAATAGCTCTTTTCATCCATTCTGGAAGTATTGACTGTATTTTGATAAAAAAGCGGCTTTCTATTTTCCGCCATGTAGGATCCTTTAAGATTATAACCGATATTGGAGGTTAGCTGGCCCTTAAGTCCCAAATACCCTTCGTATTGCTGGTCGGTGGGCATAATGTCCAACGTTGGCGACACATACGGATTTTCATTCACAAAATCGTAATAGGAGTTTTGCTTTAACTCACCTTCTATTCCTCCATAAGCAATTACATTTTCTTCCATAACACGGTAAGAGGCCGTTACAGCAGGATAGATGTAAAAATTGTTCTCGCTGTTTTCGATATCCAATCCGTAAACAATATTGGCACCTAGATTAATGGTCAAGTCATCTCTTAGAATCAAAAGGCTTGGGTTTACCCCAGCCTGAAGATGCCCATATTTCATCTCCCCCTGATTATCAAAAATATTGATGTCACTGTTTTTAAAACTACCTCCAACATAATCCACTTTGGCAGCAATCGTAATCAATTCCTCGGTTATTGGCAATTCAAAAGTTGGGTTGATTACCGCACGGTTCTCCGCAGATTCGGTGGCATCCCAAAAGCGTCTCAACAAAAGCTCTCCACTTTTAAAATAGGAATCCTCCATATTAAAATGGGCCTTGGCCTGGGCATTAAAATAATTTTGCGTCTCGTCGATTGCATTGATTTCATCTTCACTGAACAATTCACTCTGGATGCCGTACCAGTTATATAATTGATGTTGCAAGCCAATACTTGCGCCCCAATCCAAATAGCGATCTTTTTTGGCATAGGAAGCGTTGAGCTTGGTGTTGTAAAAATCGGTATCCAAAGGTGTGGAATCCAAGTCACCTCTTGAAGAATTGTGGGTCAAACCAAAGTCCAAAAGGTCTTCGCCCCGATTAAATTCACGGCTGGTATAAAAATCGACCAGGGCATTGTTATAATTGCCCAATCCCACCGAGGCATATGAATTGTACAAGGTGGGCGGTGGTGTTTTCTCAACTCCCGAAGCCTTGCCCTTTGCTGGGGTAAATGTCGATGCCACAGGGACTGAAAATATGCTGTAATTGATTTTCTTCTTTTGCAGCACAATGGAATCGTTCAAACTCGGAGACGACTTGATTTTAAAGGCATCCGAAACGGTCGGGGAATACGGTTTTACCACCGTTACCGTTTCCGTACCAATGTTATCCTCTTCCTGGGCGATAACTGATCCGTAAAGGCTCAAAAATAGTAATGAAAATATATAGGTTCTCTTTTGCATGCTGTGTCTCGTTTAGTTTTGATTGGGGTCTACGGATGAATTGCTCTCTGCCTCTTTGGCCTTAATGGTGGCCAACTCAATTTCTGCATCGGCAACGATTTCCTCAAATTCGGCAAAATTGGAAATAACGCTTTCCAAAATATAGGTGGCCTGGAAGGCATCTCCCAAATTGTAGAAGTTCTTCGCCATGATTACCAAACCTTTTCCCGCCCACTCCTTGTAGGCTGCATAATCCTTGGCCAATTTTTGAACGGACTCGTTGGAGGCTTCAAAATCCCCATCCTTATTCTTAAAATAAGCATCATAATACCAAGCTTCGGCAGCGAGCTCACCTGATGCAATTTGCTTTACCTCTTGGTAGGCAGATTTGGCTAAACTTTCGTTATCCGTTGCAATAGCCGAACGGGCGATCATGATCTGCGCATCACTTTTTATACGATCATCTATTTTGGAGGCGCTAAGTACCTTTTCGGCGTAGGCGATGGTCTGTTCATAATCCTTTTGACCGTAAAAACCTTTCATCAAATTGGACTGGGCAAAGGTTTTGTTCTCTGAAATATCGGCCGTGTTTTCCAATCTTTTTAAATAAGGGATAGCACTGTTGTAATCCTGCTTATCCACATAAATCTCACAAACACGTGTCAAGGCCTGCTCGGTATACTCCCCATTGCCTCCATCAGCAACAGCTTTGTATTTTGACAGGGCCTTATCTTTTTCTCCATTAGCAAAATATAGTTGCGCCAAGGCAAAATTGGCGTTTTGCGCATGGAGTCCGTTAGGGAATTCGTTCAAATAATCTTCATAGCCACGGATTGCTGCTGCGGTTTTACCTTCAATTTGTTTTCGCTCTGCGGATTCAAAACTGGCATTGTCTAACTCGGTATCGGTTACTTCAACAAAATCCAAACTTCCGGCCCAGGCTGCGTATTCGCTTACTCGACCTTCGTCCACATACACCAATTTAGCTGTGGCCACCGCTTGTTTGGCTTCTGGGGTTTTCGGGTACTTTTGAACTACTTCTTTTAACTTGCTCAATGCTTGGTCGTTTCTATTGGAATTGTAGTACACCAGCCCAGATCGGAGCAGTCCTCGAGGGGCAAACTTACTCCCGGAATATTCGGCCACAATCCTATCGTAAGTCTGAAGTCCTAAACTTTCTTGGTTATTGTTGATGTAAGAATTACCCAATTCAAACAAGGCATCATCTCGTAATGATGACGTTGGGAACATCCTCAAAAATGCGTTCAAGCCTTCAATTTTTGCAGCATTGTTACCTAAAAATCCATCGCAAAGTGTTTTTTGAAATGCAGCATAGTCACGCTCTGGCCCGTTCATTTTGGATGATGCGTCGTAAGCTTTTTTGGCCAATTGGTATTTGCTGTTTACAAAGTAACTGTCGCCCAATCTTAGATAACCATCATTCTTTCTTTCCTCATCAATGGCATTGGAGCTCACCACGTTTTGAAAATAGGATATAGCGTTGTTGTAATCTTTTAGTTTGAAGTACGAGTAGCCTAAATTATAATCCAACTGCTCGTATTCTGAAAGTGATTTGGCTGCTGGCGAGTTCTGAAACCGCACAAAATCCACCAAAGCTTCCTCAAAACGGTTCAATCTGTAGGCCGATTCCGCCTTCCAGTAGAGTGCGTGTGCTTCAAAGTTTGCATTATCTGCACTTTTCAGAGATTTATCAAATCGTTCCCAAGCTCCTTCGTAATCACCATCAATAAAAAGTTCCACTCCCCGGTAGTAGGCCACTTTCTGATAGGTCTCCTTGCTTGCATAGTTCTGGTTTTCTTCTAAAAGTTGCATGGCACCTTCAAAATTGCGAGAGGTGATATAGGAATCCACCAAAAGTTCCTGAATTTCCATTTGATGCTCATCCTTTGGGTATTTTTCCAAGTACGTGGTCAACACTTGGGGAACAGGTTCGTAAGCATTACCGATTTCGTAGCTCAATCGGGCATAGTTCAACCAAGCATCTTTTTGAATTTCTGGACTAAACTCCATCTGCGAAGCATTTCGAAATGCATTCAAGGCTTCGGATTTTTTATCCAACTTTAAATAACATTCCGCCAAGTGGTAATATGCGTTTTGGGAAACAGCATTGCTGCCCCCTATAATTTTATTGAATTGCTGAATTGCCTTTTGGTAATCACCGAGCTTGTAATGACTATATCCGAGCAAATAGAAATCGGTATTGTTCCATTTGCCACGTTTGCCCTTGTATTCCTCCAAATAAGGAACTGCCTCGGCGTATTGTTCTAAATTAAAATAGCTTTCACCAATGATCTTATTCAATTCCGAAACTTCTTGACGATTGGATTTGGGCAGTTGTTTTTTGGCCAACGCGATGGCTTCTTCAAACTTGCCCAATTTAAAATTCAAATCAGCCTGATAATAGGTCAACTTTTCATCTAGCAATTCGGGGTCCTGAATCTGGTCGAACCGGGCACTTGCAGAGTTGTAGTCGTCTTGCTCGTAAGCGATATATCCCAAATAATATTTGGCCTGTGAACCATATTTTTGAGATGTCGTCACTTTGTTCAAATAGCGTTCTGCTTCTTGCGGGCGCTTGGATGCGTACAATGCGTAGCCATTGTTGAAATTAAAGCGGTCGCGCTCCGAATAGGGCATGGAGCTTTCATCCACTTTTTTGTACCATTTTAACGCATAGGGGTATTTTCCCGTTTCAAAATAGTAGTCGGCCACATCCAAAAAAGCAGAATTCCTTTTGGTGGACGTGGGATAACGTTCCACAAAATCCTCCATCATTATATCCGCTCCTCGCTGATTCAGTCGAATGGCGGCATTAGCGGCATAATAGGCGCTATTGGCTTCGGTTTCCCCATCCTTAGTGTTGGCTTTGACAGACTCAAAAATATTTTGCGCTGCTTGGTATTGCTCATTGTTGTAGAGCGCCAAGGCATCTTGATACGCTTTGTTCTCGTGAGTGTGGATCTTGGTTTCCTGCGCGGAAAGCACAAAAAAAGTTCCCATAAAAATGGGAATTAATAGAAGGTTGTTTCGATTCATAGTGTTCTACGCTGTTCTCGATTGACTTTAATCATAACGTCAAAATTAAGGCCAAAGTATATTTCAAATGTCATTTGCCGAAATTTACGACCCTGCGCTTGATTTATTGACATGAAATAGTAATTTTAGACCAAATGCCGAAAAGACCTCGTTGGCAATTTCCATCAAACCTCAACATAAAAGGGCAAAAGCCTTTTAACATCGTAAAACGGACAATGCTCTATCATTGTTCCATTGTATAATTTTTAATTGTTGAGATGACCTACTTGTTTATTCCATTATCCATTGTCCTATTGTTCATTGTGTTTTTGTACAATAACCTTATAGGTAAAAAAAATAAGGTAAAAGAAGCATACAGCAGTATAGATGTGATGCTAAAAAAGAGGAGCGACCTAATTCCTCAATTGGTCAATACGGTAAAAGGGTATTTAAAGCACGAAAGCGAAACACTGATCTCCATAACCAAATTAAGGGAAAAGGTAGTCGATGATAAGCTTTCTATCGATAAAAGATTGAATCTAGAGAGCGAAATGGACCGACTGTTCAGCAAACTAAACGTTTCGATGGAGGACTATCCTGACCTAAAGGCCAGCCAGAGTTTTATGCTCTTGCAATCCAGTTTAAATGAGGTCGAAGAACAGCTTTCCGCCGCCCGACGGGCCTACAACGCTGCAGTAAATGCCTTTAACAACGCATTGCAAATGTTCCCTTCTAATATTATGGGGCGAGCAATGGGGTATACCAACCAGGACTTGTACAAAATCGATCCGTCCGATGCCATACAGCCCAAAGTATCCTTTTAAAAATAGCATCCATGATCAATTTCGCTAAAACCAGAGAAGAACTTTTACCATTGTTGGTACTGGCAGAGAAATACAGGAAAACATATCGATTTTTCTTATTTGCAAACTCCTTGTTTTTGCTTGGCGTGCTTCTACTAGGTATTTCAATTCCATTGGTTTTCTACCTGCTCAGTTCACTTTTACCTACATGGACATTAATTATCAACAACAATAAACTGCCTTACCTTTCTCCCCAACTGATAATGCTTTTGTTCTGGGGACTCTTTTTTGTGTTTATGACGGTTTCGAACAAAGCGAAAGCGAAGTATGTTAAGATCGAAAAAGAGATTCTAAAAACTTTCCTTGCCAAAACCGCTCCATCTTTCAAGTATTATGAAAGCAAACAGATCAACGGTAAGGATATAGCAGAGAGCGAATTGATTTCGCCGCTAGGACTCCGATTTAATAAAAACAAGGGAACAAATTCCATTTACAATCTCACCCATGGCTTACTTTCCGGAAAAGTCGGCCATACAAAAATAACCATGGGAGCAGTTAAAACCTTAAGTAGCAACCCCTATTCTTACTTTCTATATATTCCGTTGTTCAACTACCTCTACCTCACCTTTACCTATATTAGGCCCTGGTTGTTTAAAAGGTACACGTTTGAACAGGTTGGAAGTACATTTTTGGGAATGGTCGCTGTAATGGAGTTTAATAAAAATTTTAAGGGTAAAACCATCATACTTCCCGATTCAATGGAAAAAAGAATTGGCTACTTGGCCAAAACTTTCCAATCCTTGAATCTAAACAACAATCAACTGGTAAACCTTGAGGATACCGAATTTGAAAATGAATTTGTGGTTTATAGTTCAGACCAAATAGAGGCACGCTACATTCTTTCACCGTTGCTAATGCAACGAATAACCCACTTAAAAAAGAAAATCAACAAACCAATAATGCTCTCTTTCAAAAATAACAAACTGTATGTTGCGGTACACCATGCCTATGGTTTTTTACGATTGGAAGAAAGTAAAAATTTGATTGGATCAAATGCGTTGGAGTTACTGTATGAAGATGTTTTAATGGCTATTGATATCGTGGAGGACCTCAACCTAAATTCCAAAATCTGGAAAAGGGAATCGATTGCCAAACCTGTTTAAATTTACAGATTCGTATCACGTTTTAATTCTGAGTTCCATTTTTTCAAATATTTTTGTGTAACCTTTGAAATAAAATTATGCCCGAGACTATCGTAAAATTACAAGACGCCGCTGTTTTCCAAAATGAGAACCTAGTGCTCAACCATATAGACCTGGAAGTAAAAAAGGGTGATTTTGTCTATGTGATCGGTAAAACCGGAAGTGGCAAAAGTAGTTTTATGAAAACGCTCTATGCCGATCTCCCCTTAAGGCAAGGGAGCGGTAATGTTGTAGATTTCGACCTAAAAACCATGCGGGAAAAGGACATCCCTTTTTTACGAAGAAAATTGGGCATTGTTTTTCAGGATTTTAAATTGCTACCAGATAGAAATGTAAACAACAACCTTAAATTTGTTCTTAAGGCCACCGGTTGGACCGACCCAAAAAAAATGGACGACAAAATAGGTGAAGTCTTGGATAAAGTGGGTATGAAAACCAAAGGTTTTAAATTCCCCCACGAACTATCGGGCGGAGAGCAACAGCGGATTGCCATTGCCCGTGCCCTTTTGAACGATCCTGAACTTATTTTGGCAGACGAGCCTACGGGCAACCTTGACCCACAGACCAGCGTAGAGGTGATGAAGGTATTGCAGGATATCAATCAAAATGGACGTACCATTATAATGGCTACCCACGATTACGCCCTTATCCTAAAATATCCGCACAAAACATTGAAGTGCGATGGCAGCAAGGTTTTTGAAGTAATCCAAAAGGCAATTTAACAACACGCATTACACTGTAAGCCATTCATTTACAAAACATTTGCCTGATCACCGAAAGTTTTTGTTACTTTGCCTAAACAAATTTCGCTTCCTATATGGAAATTCTTGGTATTGATATTGGCGGATCGGGCATTAAAGGTGCCTTGGTGAACGCCGAAACTGGGGAAATGTTAACAGAACGCTTCCGAATCCCAACTCCAAAATCAAAAAAACCAGAGGACATGGCCAAAGTAGTGGCCAAAATTGTGAAGCACTTCAATTACGAAGGGCCCGTTGGCTGTGGTTTTCCTTCCATTGTTAAAAATGGGGTCTGCATGTCTCCCGGTAATCTCCATAAAAGTTGGGTAGGCGTTAATATTGATGAACTTTTCACCGAATACACCAATCATGAATTTACCGTACTTAACGATGCCGACGCCGCAGGTTACGCATCCATGAACTATGGTGTGGGAAAAGGAAAAAATGGTTTGGTGATCATGATCACCATTGGCACCGGACTGGGAAGTGGCGCCTTTTACAATGGGGTCTTGATCCCAAATTTTGAATTGGGCCAAATTCCATATAAGAAATACAAAAAAATAGAATCTTGGGCAGCCGCTTCCGCCAAAGAACGAGAGGATCTTAGCTATGAGAAATGGAGCAAACGGTTCAATAAATTTTTAAAATATGTAGAACTGATCGTTTCACCGGATCTTATTATTGTGGGTGGTGGAACTTCCAAAAAATGGGGAGAATTCAGTCACAATATCAAGATTGAGACAAAAGTGGTAAAAGCAGAACTTATGAACCATGCCGGTATTATTGGGGCGGCCGTGGCATGTTTAAGGGAACAACACCACGGACACTTGCACCAATAAATCCATATTACAGTTTTTTTGCCCCATCCGGCGCATCAAAAAAGTTGGACGGCAGCCCTGATTTGAACTCCATCTCGGAAATTTCTATTTTGGTAATATATTCACCTGGTTTTCCATTTACTGTCCAATGCGTTTTCAATTCACTTGGAAGCAATACACCATTGACATTTACCAATTCCCCGACTTCCATAAATTTTTCTGGATTATGCCCGCCATCCTTAAAATATTCCGGGTACGAAACAATGTAACGTGTTGCAGTGAGAAGGTAGGTCTCTGCATCAAAATGTAGGATGTAATAATCGTCCGGTGCATCTCCAGTGCCAGGGTCATAGGTTACTTTTACCACCTTGTTCTTTTTACCCTTATAAGTGGTATCCGGGAGCAATTCCAAATTAACCCCTTCTCCATCCTCCACGAACGGATGTCCCATTAAATAAAGTGGTGTAAGTGCCCAAAATTTAACATCGTAATTAAATGCTGTGGAATCCTCGGCCTTTATCCAGGCTTCTTTTCCTGTGAACCCGAATTTGGCATCAGGATTTTCAATACTATTGTGCACAACCCTATTGTTCCAGACATCCACTACTTCGTAACTATCACGCGGGGTTTTACCGTCCAACGGCTGATATTTGAAAAGCATTCCCAATGGTCCGTTTTTATACCAAGTATCCAATCCTCCATGAGCTTTCATAGCAGCCCAAACTACTTGTCCTGCTTCTGACGAGACTAAGCGTTCTTCTGCTTTTTTCACTCTGTTGTTGATCCAGCTTTCTGGAACGGGAACTGTATTTTTAACTTTTTCTTTTGTAGTAATCTCAATCTCGGAATCGGGATTCTGCTTTGCCTGTTCCTTGCAAGAAACGACAAGTAAAATTGATGCTATTGCTAAAATGGTTTTGTTCATGTTATTTGCTTTAGGTTTGATTACAGTAAGTCGTTGTGACAAAAAATCCTTTCAATAAAAAAGCCCCTTTTTTAAAGGGGCTTTTCCATTTTATAATTTATTTCTTTTTCTATCTACTTCCTTAAGATAGATTTTTCGAATTCTTAAGTGGTTGGGAGTAACCTCCACGTATTCGTCCTTTTGGATATATTCGAGCGCTTCTTCCAAAGAAAACTTAATGGCCGGTACAATTTTGGCTTTTTCATCTGCTCCGGCAGAACGGACGTTCGAAAGCTTTTTGGTCTTGGTCACATTTACTGTCATATCATCTTGACGGGAGTTTTCCCCAATGACCTGTCCTTCGTAGATATCCTCTCCTGGATCAATAAAGAATTTACCCCTTTCTTGAAGTTTATCGATGGAATAAGGAATTGCCGTTCCATTTTCCATGGAAACCAAAGATCCGTTCAATCGTTGTGCGATATCGCCTTTTAGTGGTTGATATTCAAAGAACCGGTGCGCCATAATAGCCTCTCCGGCCGTTGCGGTCAACAATTGGTTTCTTAGTCCAATGATTCCCCTTGATGGAATTATAAATTCACAGACCATTCGGGAACCTCTTGCTTCCATACTGGTCATCTCTCCTTTTCGGATGGACACCATTTCTACAGCCTTTCCGGATACTTCTTCTGGCAAATCGATGGTCAAGTGCTCTACTGGCTCGCATTTTACACCATCAATTTCTTTGATGATTACCTGTGGTTGTCCAATTTGAAGCTCATAACCTTCCCTACGCATGGTTTCTATCAATACCGAAAGGTGCAATACTCCTCGACCATACACCAAAAACTTATCGGCACTATCGGTTTCTTGAACACGAAGCGCCAAGTTTTTTTCCAATTCTTTTTCCAAACGCTCTTTAATGTGCCTTGAAGTAACAAACTTTCCGTCTTTACCAAAAAACGGGCTATCGTTAATTGTAAAAAGCATGCTCATTGTTGGCTCATCGATCGCAATGGTCTTTAGTTTTTCGGGGCTTTCGATATCGGCAACGGTATCACCTATCTCAAAACCTTCCATACCTACAATGGCACAAATATCTCCTGCTACGACCTCTTCAACTCTCAACCTCCCAAGACCTTCAAAAGTGTAAAGTTCCTTTATTCTTGTTTTAACGATGGAACCATCTCTTTTTACCAAAGAAACTGGTTGCCCTTCACGAAGTGTTCCCCTTTGTAATCTACCAATAGCAATTCGTCCTGTAAATGAGGAGAAATCCAACGATGTGATCAACATTTGGGTGGTACCTTCCTCTGGTTTAAATTCTGGCACGTGCTCGATTACCATATCCAAAAGTGGCTCGATATTTTCGGTTGGCTTTTGCCAATCCTCACCCATCCAGTTGTTTTTGGCAGAACCATAAACCGTGGGAAAATCCAGCTGCCACTCCTCTGCGCCCAGTTCAAACATCAAATCGAACACTTTCTCGTGTACTTCGTCCGGGGTACAGTTTTCTTTATCCACTTTATTGATAACCACACAAGGCTTTAATCCAAGATCGATAGCCTTTTGAAGCACAAAACGCGTTTGTGGCATTGGTCCCTCAAAAGCATCGACCAACAACAAAACCCCATCGGCCATGTTCAATACACGCTCTACTTCACCACCGAAATCGGCGTGACCAGGGGTATCTATTATATTGATTTTTGTGTCTTTATAAACAACGGAAACGTTTTTGGATACAATGGTGATCCCACGTTCTCGTTCGAGGTCATTGTTGTCCAATATAAGGTCGCCTTTGTTCTCGTTTTCTCGGAACAACTGGCAGTGGTACATTATTTTATCGACCAAGGTTGTCTTGCCGTGGTCTACGTGTGCAATGATTGCAATGTTCTTGATTTTGGACATAACCTAAATTTTAAGCCCGCAAAGATACTGCTATTTTTTTCTTGTCAGCACACCTTAATGTTATTTTTATCTTATTGATTTAGTGATAGTTCCGAACCTACAAACCAACACACCAACGTTTTTCGCTAATAATCCAACCAATACTTAAGTTGATAACCGGCTGTATAGCACCCTTGAACGGGCCTACATAATAACCGGCACCTGCATCTATAGAGAAACTAAATCCCGAATCGTAACTACGCTGAACCCCGTAGACCACACCGCCATAGCCATGTATCCCATCTACTAACCGACCTTCTACCACTCGATCCCCGGGAGAAAAAACGGCAACACTCGGTGCAATATAATTCCCAGAGTTTCCATAAATAGATCTTCTGCGGCGCTCTCTTCCATTAAAATTGTGATAATATCTGTTTTGGACCGTTATGGCCGGGAAAAAATCAAAATCTTCTATGGGTTTGGAACTCGCAGGTTCCAGAGCGGCTTGGTATGCTACCCTAATATCCAAAGTACTGTTGACACCCAATGCCATTTCGTACTCAATACCAGGGTTGAAAGCATTGAGTTTAAATTGACGGATTTCGCAATTTTTACCATATTGGGCATACATAAAAACACCTGAGAACAGGAATGCCAAAATAAAGAAGCGACGCATTGTAGGTTAATTTGGTAGTACTATAACCCCAACTTTATTAAAATAGTATGTTGTAATGGTGTTATTTAATCAAAATAAGGGTCTTTTTTCTTTCTTTTGGTCGCCACCCATCCAAAAGTAAAATTGAACAGTGGGCCATAACCATTTAGCACACCATCACCTTTATAATATCCCGCTCCCAGTTCCAGATTAAAATTGAACCCTTTTTCGTAAGTACGCTGGATACCGTAGACCATGCCATAAAATCCAAGGTTAAAATCGTCCGGTCCCTCCACATCCGTTGCAATCCGCAATTGCGAAAAAAAAATGGCCTGGGCCGCGGCAATGTAATTTCCTGAGTTTCCTGATGTATTTTTTCCCATCCTATCCCTCCTATTAAAATTATGATAGTAGCGATAGCGGTTATTGGAGGCCAAACCAAACACGTAACCTTCCTCATAAGTCGCCAGGGCCAAACCTAAATTGGTGGAGACACTCTGATTTTTAAACAACCCAAACTCATAGGTAAAGCCGGGACTCAATAGATTAAATTTAAACTGATGACGTTCCAAATGGGCCAAATCAAAAGTACCGCCGCGCTCCTGCCACTGCGCAGTGGATAGTACAGGGAATAAACAGAGGGCGAGCAACAGATATTTATAATTCATGGCTTATGTTTTATCCTCATAAATCTAAAAAGGATACCGTGGTTTAATACTATATTTGTGCAAACTTTAAGAAATGGACATCACCAAAATTCCACAGATAAAACATACCGAAAGCGATAATTTTTTCTTGTTGGCGGGCCCCTGTGCCATAGAAGGCGAAGATATGGCCATGCGAATTGCAGAAAAAGTTGTAGCCATAACGGACAAGTTGAGCATTCCATACGTGTTTAAAGGGAGTTTTAAAAAAGCGAACCGTAGCCGTATTGATTCTTTTACTGGAATTGGTGATGAAAAGGCCTTGAAAATTTTAAAAAAAGTTTCAGAAACTTTTAAAGTACCTACCATTACCGACATCCATGAAATTTCCGATGCCCACATGGCGGCAGAATATGTTGATGTTCTGCAAATTCCGGCATTTCTGGTTAGGCAGACGGACTTAGTTGTGGCAGCCGCGGAAACCGGCAAGGTCGTTAACTTAAAAAAAGGGCAATTTATGAGTCCTGAAAGCATGCAGCATGCTGTAAAAAAGGTGACCGATTCTGGTAACGAACAAGTTTGGATCACCGATCGGGGAACTATGTTCGGGTATCAGGACATGATCGTGGATTTTCGCGGAGTTCCCACTATGAAACAATACGCTCCTGTTGTGCTGGATGTTACCCATTCCCTACAACAGCCCAATCAATCATCGGGAGTTACGGGCGGTAGGCCCGCTTTGATCGGAACAATGGCACGTGCTGGAATCGCGGCAGGTGTGGATGGCCTTTTTATGGAGACCCATTTTGATCCCGCGAATGCCAAAAGTGATGGCGCCAATATGCTGGATTTAAGTCTATTGGAGAAACTGCTAACAGATTTAACCGCTATCCGTAGCACAATCAATTCTCTTTAAGCAACTTAATACTGTTAAATTTTATATCGCAATACCCTGCTTAACAAGTAGATAATCTCCACCTAAGATTATTATTTATAATTAGTCTAAATTTTTTTTGTTCAATCAAGTGTTGAAACCTACATTTGCATCGAATTTTATTTAGACTAATTACAAATAAAAAATGAAGCATCTACTCCTCATACTAAGCTTGGCTTTTTATTCCTTGGCACAAGCGCAATCAGGTAACATTTCAGGAAAAGTAACAGACCAAAGCAACAACCCTTTGGCCAATGTCAATATTGCCGTTTCCAATACGAGCTTAGGGACAAACACCAATTATTCTGGCAACTATGAAATACCCGACCTAGCCCCTGGCGCTTATACTTTAACGTTTTCTATGGTAGGTTTTGGTACACAGAACAAAACTGTTCGTGTTTACGCCGATCAAACCACAAACGTACAGACCATTACTCTGGTAGAACGCCAAGAACAACTGAATGAAGTTGTTGTCGAAGGGAGTCAAGTGAACAAATTTTCTCGGAAGGCAAGTGTTTATGTTTCCAAAATGCCATTAAAGGATATTGAAAATCCACAGGTGTACAATTCCATTTCAACCGAATTGTTGCAAGACCAAGTGGTCACCAATTTTGATGACGCCCTTAAAAACGCACCAGGAATCGACAAACTTTGGGAGTCTACAGGTAGGGGCAACGATGGTGCAGGTTATTTCTCCCTTCGTGGTTTTGCCGTTCAACCTACTATGATCAACGGATTGCCCAGCTTGACCAACGGAAGTCCGGATCCGGCCAATATAGAATCCATCGAAGTAATCAAGGGTCCATCGGGAACTCTGTACGGGAGCAGTTTAATTTCCTATGGAGGTTTGATCAACATCAACACTAAAAAACCTTATTATGGATTTGGAGGAAACATCTCCTATACTTCTGGCAGTTATGGCCTTAATAGGGTAAGCGCCGATGTAAATACGACCTTGGGCTCCCAAAACAATATTGCTCTTCGTGTGAACACGGCTTACCACACACAGAACAGCTACCAGGACGCTGGGTTTAGAAAATCCTTCTTTTTTGCCCCTTCATTGGCATTTCAGGCAAGTGATAGACTCTCTTTCAACATCAATACCGAATTTTATAACGGTAGAAGCACTAACCAAACCATGCTTTTCCTAGATCGCGGTTCACCTCTACGCGTGACCAATTTGGATGAATTGGGTTACGACTTTAAACGTTCGTACACTAGCAACGATTTATATATCGATACCCCAACATACAGTCTACAAGGTCAGATGAACTACATTTTAAATGATTCATGGACTTCCCAGACCGTTATATCGCGATCCAACTCAAAGTCTGATGGCTATTACTCATATTTATATGAAGTTACCTCGACCGCTGAAGCGGTTTCCGGAACACCCCTTGAAGACGGCATTATCTTGGCGCGCTACACCAGTAAACAAAACTCTGAGACATTGGGGACCGATATTCAACAGAACTTTATTGGGGATTTTAATATTGGAACCATGCGAAACCGCTTGGTAGTGGGCTTGGATTACCTCAAAACAAGAACTATAAACAATAGTACAGGTTATGGAAATCAAGGGTTTGCCTATGTTGGAAGAAACACCGATGAGTTCCAAACTGCTGCCCCTGCCCTGCACAATTACTTTGGAACACCTATGGGCACCGGCTTGTACGACTCTGGTGTTCTGACACAAGCAGGAGCGGATGCCGGTATCGCCACCTTGGCCAATCCAGGAGCGCAATTCAGTGAGGCGGAGCAAGAGGTTTTCAGTGCCTATGCCTCAAACGTAATCAACCTACTGCCGGAATTGTCCGCAATGGCCAGTTTACGTGTGGACCGTTTTTCTAACGATGGATACAATCAAACCGCGTTTTCCCCAAAATTTGGTTTGGTATATCAACCTATTTTAAACAAGGTTTCCCTATTTGCCAACTACATGAACGGCTTTAGTAATGTGGCCCCTGTTACCGAATTATCGAACGGAAACCAAGCAGTACGGGCATTAAATCCAGAACAGGCAGATCAGTTTGAGGTAGGAACAAAATTAAATTTGTTCCACGATAAGCTTTCTGCCACTTTGAGCTATTACGATATTACCGTGACCGATGTGGCGCAACGAATCGATACCGATGCCAACAACTACTTTTACACCCAAGATGGCGAACAGACCAGTAAAGGTTTTGAGGCAAGTATTATAGCATCTCCCATAGAAGGATTGAACATTGTTGCCGGCTATAGTTACAATGATAGTGAACTGGTAGAGGGTGATGCCAGCTTTATAGGATTTAGACCCGAGAGCGCCGGGCCAATGAACTTGGCCAACTTATGGGCAAGTTACAGATTTACCCAAGGTACTTTGGAAAACTTTGGACTTGGATTTGGAGGTAACTACGCCAGCGAGAACAAAATCTTTAATAGATCCAATGGTACGTTTGCAATTGACGAGTACACCATTTTTAATGCATCCGCCTTTTACGATGCCAGGGATTTCAGAATTACTTTGAAACTGGACAACATTGCCAACAAAGACTACTACAAAGGTTGGTCAACCATCAGCCCTCAAAACTTAAGAAGTCTTTCTGCCAATTTCACTTATAAATTCTAAGAGAACCAAATGAAAAAACTCATCGCAACATTATTGCTCATTACCCTGCCCGTACTATCGGCCTCAGCTCACTACCTATGGATCGAAACAAACGGTACAGGGGCCTTGGGCCAGGCACATGAAATCCGTGTTCATTATGGAGAATACACCTATGGTGTGTTTGAAAAAGTAGAGGGCGAAGCCTTTCCACTGGTTTCCAAGTTTACCCTTTGGGCAATAGCTCCCGATGGCACAAAGACCCCATTGAGCACAGTAGCCAAAGAGGACCATTATTTAGCGAGCTTTACACCATCTCAGAAAGGTGTGTACACCATCACTTTGAACAATAATGAGATTGATGTGATTGATTATACCCAATACGATTTTGGGATTTTTAAGACCCACTATCATTCAACAGCAAAGATTTTGGTAGGAACCGATGGCGATACCAAAACCGCCAATCCCGATGGAATTGTGATAAAGCAGTTGGAGAACGATGGAGAGGTAATCAAGCTTCAAGTATTGTACAAAGGTGAGCCCATTGCCAAAAACGAACTTAAAGTCTATGTTTCCGACCTATGGTCCAAAACCTTGTTCACGGACGATAATGGAGAGGTTTCCTTTGCATTGCCCTGGAACACCAAGTACATTGTGGAGACCACGACCAAGGAAGAAATTCCTGGCACCTACAATGGAGACGATTATGAATTTATTTGGCATTGTGCCACTTATTGCATAAAACCCTAAGTATGGCCACAGGAATTTCCCTTCTTACTTTTATAGCGTTTTACCTGTTTTACGGCACTTCCAAAAAGATGGCATCCGTAGGCGAGTTAGGCATTGAGAAGTGGACTGGCGAAAATAGAAAAATAGTACAAATAGCCGGTTTGGCCCTAATGGTTTTCTCATTGGGGCTTAGCTGCTTTTATTGGGGACTAGGTTCGGGAACGTTCACTTTTTTTATTTTGTTGATGACCGTGGCCAGTTTGGTTGTTCTTTTGGCTCCCTTACGTTTATTGAACTACCGCCTTTTAGGCATTTTTTCACTTTGCTCCATCCTTTTTGAAACCTTATTGTTTTAACCTATGCCTGCCAATAAAAAATATTTGACCCCTTCGCCATGGCAACGATTAGCCAAAATATCCGCTGCCATTTTGGGCGGTCTTGTTGTGGCCGTATTGTTCCATTTGGCCCTGGCCAGTTGGTTCAACCATGTGGCAGTTATTATTACCAGCACTTTTACCGCTTTTATCCTTTGGGCCATTTTGATGGTTATTGCCTTTTTGGGCAAAAATGGCTGGAAGATATGGGGTATTTACCTGTTGATTAGCCTTGTGCTCTTTGTCATATTTTATTTTGGAAACCAAACCAACCCACTTGTTTAAACCATGGGAAAACGCATTTACAATATTTTGTTCCACACACATACCGTAAGCGGTATTGTGATCAGTGTAGCGCTCTATGTTATTTTCTTTACAGGCTCTTTCTCCTTTTTCAGGGATGAGATCGCCAATTGGCAGCGTGGACATTCCGTGAGTCAGGAAGATGCATTGCCCGGAAGTGTGGACGCGCACCTTAAAGATCTTTCCAAGGATTACAATTTATTCGGTCGTGATGTGGAACTGAGGCATTATTACAACGAAAGAAGTATTTCCGTCAACTTGGGAGCTTCCAAGGATTCCTTGGCTTCGGAAGATGCCAAAGCACCGGTATTTTTCTATTTAGATCCTGAAACCAAAACCAAAACGGCAGATTATGCAAGCAATTACCATTTGGGAGAATTTTTGTACCGCCTTCACTTTTTAGATCAAATTCCCTACCCTTATGGCAGAACATTGGCGGGGCTTGTGGCCTTCTTTTTCCTTTTTGCCATCATTACCGGTATCTTGGTACATTGGAACAAGATAGTTTCCAACTTTTACACCTTCAGGCCATGGGCCAAACTCAAAACCATGTGGACGGATGCCCACACTGCCCTTGGTGTGATTGGATTTCCATTTCAATTTGTATATGCCGTAACCGGAGCGTTCTTTTTATTAAAAGGTATTTTAATGCTCCCCATTGTAATGGGGTTGTATAATGGTGATCAAAACCAATTGTTTGAAGATCTTGAGTACAACCATCCCGTTTACGAATTCCAAAACCAAAAATTGAAAAATGCCATTAACTTGGACCAATATGTTCGAGAAATGAAAGAAGAATGGGGCGATTTTCGAGTTACAGAAACACACATTTTTAACTACGGTGACCAAAACATGCACGCTGCCATTAGCGGATACCTGGGTTACAATACCAAACTGAATGGTTTGGGATATCGTATTTACAAAATTGCCGATGGTTCCATTGCGCAGGAAAAAGTACCGATTGCCCCAACCTCATACTTGGATGGTGTAAAAAATATGATGTTCCGTCTCCACTTTGGTGATTACGCAGGCTACGGGCTACGAGTGGTTTCCTTTATTTTGGGGTTGGTGTCTTGCTTTGTGATCCTCTCCGGGATTATGATCTGGTTGGTGGCACGTGACAAAAAGAACATTCCCGAAAAACGTAGAAAGTTCAACCAACAAGTAGCCAATTGGTTTATGGCCATTTGCCTTACCATGTTGCCCGTTACCGCTTTGGAGTTTATTATTGTAAAGTTTGCGCCCACAGTGGACATGGGTTTTCTATACCAAACGTATTTTACAATTTGGTTGGTGGCAACAGTGTTCTTCATCCTTAAAAAGGATATTGCCTTCACCAACAAATGGACTTTGATATCTGGTGGGGTTTTAGGCTTATTGGTACCGATTGCAAATGGAATTACAACGGGCAATTGGATGTGGGCGGCCTATCAAAACGGATATCAACATATCTTCTTGGTGGATTTGCTTTGGTTGATTTTGGGGCTAGTGGCTCTCTGGATCGCTTTATTTAAACTGAACACTTCTAGAGAAGATCTTGCACCTTCCTAAATCTATTTTTTGTAAAACCCCTTGCTTTTGAGGGAATAACATTCCTGTAAAACTTCTACCAATACCTCTTGATCAATTTCTTCCAAAGTAAAATAGCGAAGGGACTTAACCACCTTTCGGTTTTCGACGACCATTTTATCCAAATGCAATGTGAGATGGGCCGAATTCCAGAACGCAATGTCCACGTACTTCTTTTTTTGGGACACATTTAAATAGCAAATGGGCCTTTTACCAGAATAAAAACAAGGAATGCTCCATTTGTATCTCATATCTACATCAGGAACAACAGACTCGATTACAGCTTTTAAGTGCAATAAAATGCTTCTGAAAGGTTCTTTTTGATTAATGATATAATCTTCGGCCGGGTTCATATAAACGACTTGTTTACGACTTACGTTTGAACAATTTGTTGATCAACTGCAACAACAGTACCGCCACAAAACCGATACCCAACCCTAGTATAAAATCTTTTACCAAAGAAGGCAATCCCGGGAACAAGTGATGAAAGAATTCTACATTATGGCTAAAAATACCACCTGAAACCAATAATAAGGCCAGTGTTCCCACCACAGAAAGCGCTTTGATTATTTTAGGCAGTGCATTGACCAAAACCATTCCGACTTTATCAGAAAAACTATCGGTTTCTTCGTTTAAATTGATAAGTCGGTAACCGTAATCGTCCATACGAACAATCAATGCCACAATGCCATAAACCCCTACGGTAGCCAATAATGCAACTACAGATACCGTGGCAATTTGAATTGTTAAGGTTTCGTTCACCACAGTACTCAATGCTATGATCACTATCTCTATGGAAAGAATAAAATCCGTTACTATGGCCTGCTTGATTTTCTTCTTCTCCAATTCGGGCAAATCTTCTTCCGGAATTTCGATCGGATCATCCCCATCGGCATTATCCTTTCTATGAAAGATGTATTCGTACACCTTTTCTGCCCCTTCGTACGCCAAATAAACACCTCCCAACACAAGAATAACCGTTATTGCCGTGGGTAGATAAGCACTTAATAAAAAGGCTATGGGCAAAATAATCAGTTTATTTACAAAGGACCCTTTGGTGATGGCCCATAAAACGGGAATTTCCCTGCTGGATAAAAATCCTGTGGCTTTTTCTGCGTTGACGGCCAAATCGTCGCCCAAAATACCCGCAGTTTTCTTAGTGGCGATCTTGCTCATAGAAGCTACATCGTCCATAAGTGCGGAAATATCGTCTAAAACTGCAAAAAAACCGGAAGCCATAATAGTATCATTAGGTTATAAATAATGTTAGAGTTTGATCGCAAAGTAAATAAATAGAAAAATAATCCGGGGGCAAAAATCTAAAAATACCGGAGCTTCTTTTTATACGCCTTTTAAAGACATTAAGGTAGCTACCCAAATAATTACCGATGAAAAGAAAATACCAATCGTGTTGGCTGCAAATGCTTCTCTTTTTTTCATTTTGAACAAGTAAGCGGCAATACTGCCCGCATAAACTCCGGTTCCGGGCAGAGGAATCATTACAAAAAGAACGATGCCCAAAAAGCCAAATCGTTGAATCTTATTCCCCGATCCTTTTTTAGCTCTTTGCCCCACATATACAGCCGATTTTTTATAAAAACGCCATTTGATCAAATGACGGTTGATGTACTCCAAGAAAAACATCATTAACGGGAAAACCAAAACATTGGCCCCAAAGCACACTACGAACACAAGGTATTCGTTGACCCCCTGGTACATTCCATAAGGAATGCCCACCTTAGCCTCACCGAATGGCGAAAGGCTCCAGAGCGCCGCTATAATAAGGTCTATGTGCAAAATACCGTTTTTTTAAGCCTACAAACCTAATAAGGAATTTACGTTTACCCCCTTTTTTAACCCTTAAAAATTTATTAATTGTGATTTATAGCGCTGAACAGCACAACGAATTGGGCGATTTGCTCCAAATGAAGCAATTACTAGGCTACTGAAGAAAATGACGACCCATTTATTTCCTGGTTAAAACCAGGCGATATGATCAAAAAATATTCTTTTGGAGTCTTGTCTGATATGGAAACCCAGTTTTTGTCCACATCCACATCGAAACAAAATTGGGCAAAATCGGTATCCACATCCAATCTGGACAACAGAAACCTCATGATTTTAGGTCTTAGACTGTACTCCAGTTCGATACAGGTTCTTTTCATTACTGGATTGTCATCTCCAGAAAACACCCAACTAAATTTCATTATCTTTAAGAATAAGGACATACAAGATACTAAAAAACAATACATTATCACACAAAACAGACCATGTTTTCGGGCAATGGTTATTCTTTACCGTCCACGTAATCTTGTAGGTAGGCAAATCTTTCGGTCAACTTGCCATTTTGGGTCATACGCGCCCTATCGAGTATGCCTTGTACATCTTTGTTAAAAAAGGCCGGGATAACGTAATTTGAAAATGCCTCCCCGAATCCTACGCTGGCATCCCGGGGCAGTTCGCATGGTAAATTGTCAACCGCCATAACTGCTATGGCATCCTTATTTTTAAAATCGGTTTCCTTCTCACCAATAGGATCATAGCCATATACAGGGTCCGCTATGGTGGATGGACGGATGGTGGAGGCCACAGGACCATCTATATCGCAACTGATATCGGCTACTACCTTTATTTTGAAATCGGGGTGTTTGGCATCTTCCCGAGTGTACAGATAAGGCGCTCCATCTCCATAAAAATGTCCGGCAATATAAAAATCGGTCACCTTGGCAAAACGGAAAAAGTTGGACTCATAGGCCTCTGGGTTCTCAAAAAAGTCAGCTTTGTTCCCCCGCACCCCATCTTTACGTTTATTGTAATCCGAAGCATCTATCTGACAATAGACCGGGTATTCAAAATCATCTTTTAAATACTCGGTCACCCCAACCTGATGCAATCCCATGGCATGGAGCATTTCCTTGGCACCATTGCCTACTCTTCCCTTGCCTGTGAGCAATATTTTAATTTGGGGAAGTTGTATTTTTTTGAGTTCGTTGATCAAAGCCTGTTGGTCCACAAGTGTCTCGGCCTTGGGCAATTGGTAAAGATCGTGTTTAAGCCCAAAAGCCCTAAACCCATTGTAGGCACCCACAATCCCGGCGTATCTGCCAAAAGCTACCAATCTTGCTCCCTTTGTATTGGTGATCACCTCGTGATCGTAGAGTTCTATGTTCTTTTCCAATATGGCTCGTAGCAAATCTCTATTGTAAGGCTGCTTTTTTATGGTATGGGAAAAGAAGAAATACTTTTTGTTGGGTATCAAAGCGTTAATGGGAACCTCTTTTACACCTAGCAATACCTCACATTCCTCCAAGTTTTGAACTATTTGGAGTCCATTATCGATATATTCTTGATCGGAAAACACCCGAATTGGGGACGATTCCACTAAAATTTCGGCTTTTGGAAATTTGGAAAGGACATTTTGACATTCCCCTGGCGATAGGACCACCCTTAGATCGGGCGGATTTTTGCGCTCCCTGATGATTCCGAACTTCATATAAAATTTGGTATAATTGTTGACCAAAATAAGGGTAAATGGCAGGGTAAGCAAACTTTTTATTGTTTGATGGATATGATTTACCTTTGCCGACCGCGTTAGGGATAGAGGCGGCATCCTTTTTCTGTAATTTTGAGCGTAGCCAAGTGGCAGAAAAAGATAAAGCCGATAGCCCGACCAAAATATTGCGAAGCAATGTTTGGGTAACGCCCATTTTTCGACAGAACCTTCACAGATGGCGGTCGAAATACCAAGTGAGGATATAGTTCTTTGATAAAAAAGTGAGTTTACGTTTAGGCCCTTCGACTGCGCTCAGGGCATAATTCGTTTACGGTAAGCAAAGCTTACCTAACTCATTATGGGGCCGACCGGTTTTGACAGCAAGACCAATGGCGATGTAAGCATGCCGAGCGCTGGGATACAGCTCGTTAATCTCATGTTTCACACTTTTAATTGGCGAAAATAATTACGCTCTTGCCGCATAATCTGAATTATAGTAAGATGTGCCTCGTCCCTACAAGGTAGGGAAGCGAGATGTTCCTGAATAGCCCTTGTTGACGGCGATTCGTTTAGGAGCACCAAAAAAGTCAACACAAGGGTGTCCGCTCGCTTTGGCGGTACCTCTAAAATCTTAAGAAGCTAAGTGTGTATTAGGCCGTATCTGGTCAGGTATGCATCGAAAATTAAGCAGATACTAAGCATGTAGAAAGCATGGTTATTGCTTGTTTGGACGAGGGTTCGAATCCCTCCGGCTCCACTGATAAAAGCTGCCGCTTAGGCGGCTTTTTTTGTTTTGAACCATTCAAAAATTATCGATCCAATTAAACTTTTCCTTAATTATTTCTTTCTTTTTTACTTCTAAATAATCCAAAAAGGCAACGGCTGCCGGAGAAAGGTTTTTGGACTTTAACCATATCAAATTCCACGTGGTCGTAATCGGAAGCCCTTTTAAATGAACAATTTTTAAATCTTTGTTCAACAATTCATTTTTTATACCGATCAATGGCATAATGGAACAACCCAACCCAGATATAACTGCCTGTTTAACAGCTTCGTTAGAGGTTAATTCTAATTTCTTGTTTACTCGAAAGCTGTTTTTCGCCACAAAGCTTTCCATGGCATTTCGGGTAGCCGAACCTGGTTCTCGATAAATTAATGGGATTTTCTCGAACAATTTTGTTTTACTAGGGTTTTTGGGCAATTCCCTTTTATAATGGCTCACATAAAATAACTTGTTCGGCATTAGTTCAACGCGCTCAACATTCAGTTTTTCGGGCAAAACGGACACCAACGCAAAATCCACTTCGTTCAGTTCCAAACTTCGGATTACTTTGGTCTTGTTGGTTACATCCATAATTAGATCGATACCGTTATGTTCGCTCATAAACTCTGACATAAAATATGGCATTACGTACTTTCCAGTGGATACGACGGATATTTTTAACCGCCCCGATAACTTACCTTGATAGGCCATGGTACGGTAATTAATCTCCTGGACCTGATTAACGATCTTTTCTGCAGCAACGGCAATTTCCTTTCCAAAATCCGTGATAAAAAGTCGTCGTCCGACCACTTCGGTCAATGGAATTGGAAACTGATCCTGAAAATTTTTTAGCTGAATTGACACTGCTGGCTGGGTTAAGTGCAACTCTTCAGAAGCCTTTGTAATACTCTGTAATTCAGTTATTTTAAGAAATATCTGAAGTTGATGCAATGTATAGTTCATAAATATTTTTAATGCTTGTTATTATAAATATAAATAAAAATTAATGATTAATATGGATAATCTTTGCAATCAAAATCACAGTAAAACAACATACACATGGAAACAAAGCAAGTCGCTAAGATCTTGACCGAAACAAAAAACATCCAACTGGTGGATGGAAAATTCACCCCGACCGAAGCATCGGACGTGATTACTTCTTTGATCAATGAAAAAATCAATTTTCACAAAATCCAAAGATTAAAAATTTGGGAAGGTGACCATCATCGCAAAACCAATTTGTTGGACAGTCGGATAGACGAGCTGGTAGAAGAAAAGAAAATAGCTAAAAAAATTGTAGCCGAAGCCAGGAGCCAAGGTAAAAACCTGAGCATAAATGGCATATTACAAATATCGCTCGAAGATTGACTCATTCTTTTCAACATTCAAAAAGTTCAATAAAAATTCATTTTCAATGGAACTATCAAAAAAAAACACAACAACACTATTGGGCCTCCTTCTACTATTAGGGTTTATAGCGCTTTCTTATTTGGAAGGATCTCTATTCCTGGATAAAATACTCCTATGCAGCTTTATTCTTGCCGTAGTGTTGTTGGCCAATCTGCAAAGTGGGGTGCGCCGCAACATTACCGGTAAAAAACAAGATAACGGATAATATATCAAGAGCCACAGAGACTATGACTACATTGACCAGTACATCTAAAACATCTTCCATAAAAAAGCACTTTTCTGGAGCTATACATATATTATTTTGGTTGGCCTTTTTGGTCAACCTCATCCCTATTTTAATTTTATATCCGGATATTCCAGAGTGGAAATGGTACGGCATTTTTAGAATAAACGGGTTTACAGCCTTACTGTGGACTACGTTCACATTTTTTAGTGCCATTATTGGCAAGTATGCGCTATCCTACTTTAAGGATGAAGACCAAAAAAACACATTCATGGGGTTAGGTCTTGCTTTTACCATAACGGTGATGCTCTTCGTAATCTCCGACCATCTCATTCTATTTATTGTGTTTTGGCTACTTATGGGAACAATAATGTCCAGGTTGATCGGAATGCAATCCCAATGGGGTGATGCAAGGGAAGCTAAAAGGTTTAGTCGACGTAATTTTGTTATTGGGACCGGTTTTTTAAGTATAGGCCTTCTTCTACCTGCATCGTACAACAATACCATCACGATAACTGAATGGGTTGCCCAAGTTAGTGCCACACCAGGTTTTATAAAAATCATCTCCGCATTGTGCATAATAACTGCTGCACTGATCCAATCCGCAATATTTCCATTCCATAAATGGTTATTATCCGCTATGACGGCCCCTACGCCTGCATCTGCATTGATGCACGCAGGATTTATAAACGGCTCCGGAATATTGTTAACCTTGTTCGCACCATTATTATATGCTTCCAACACACTGGAGATCCTACTGGTCATAGGCGGCCTCACGGCAATCCTAGCCCAATTTACAAAGCTGATCCAGGTTAATGTTAAACAACGTTTGGCATGTTCTACCATTGCCCAAATGGGTTTTATGATCATGCAATGTGGGCTCGGGTTTTTTAATGCGGCAATAGCCCACCTTATTCTGCACGGGTTTTATAAGGCATACCTTTTTCTTGCTTCGGGAGAGGAGATTGAGAAAACAAGACCAAGTACCCCTCAGAAAATCAGAATAAAATGGTTCCAAGCTCCTGTTGTTATGCTATCCAGTGTACTTGGAGCATATACCTTTGTTTTGTTTACGGGGAAAAATGTGCAACTGGATAGTAGTATTTTCCTCATACTGATAGTTTCCATAACGGTAGGCCAGGTGACCTACAATATCGTTAAACAGAGTCCACTATCCGGAATTCAGAAAATTTTATTGCCTCCCCTACTTTTCATCTCGGGCATTGGGACGTACTCCCTATTTTATAATGGTGTTACCACTCTAATGTCGGACTTGCCATTGGTGGCCGCCCCCACTCCCCTATCCCCCACACAAGTTGTTTTTGGCATAGTTTTCCTCATTGGGTTTTTCTTAATGAAGTTGGGGTTCTATCGCAAGATTCCGTGGTTATATGTCAAATTGCTCAACCTTTCACAACCGAAAAACCGAACCATTTTAATGTACAAATCCAAAATCCAATGAAATCCACAAACCTTATATATCAAATAGAGGAAGCTTCCAAGGTTATTGGTAATACCTGGCCCCTGTATTCTTTCGTAACATCCAATCCTTTGAACGACCTACAAGATCTACACTTTTCCGAGGCGGTGGACAAAATAAAATCACTTTTAGATGCCAAAGTGTATCCGAGTGCAACAATGTTTCGCAAAGCATGGGATAACGGAGAAATTAAAAAAAACGAATTGGTTCCACTTTTAAAAGAACATGGTTTCAATACTACACCGGCAGGTTGCCTGGAAATAATGGGTTGCGAATCAATATTGGAAATCAAAAATCAGAACCACCAGCTGGATAGAATTATGGTTAAGTGGCTATCCACTTTTTTGGATGAAGGTTTGGCCGAATGGGAAATGCCAGGTAAGGATCGTGGATTTTATATGGCATGGAGACAGTTGGTTCCTTTTGATGCCGAATCGGGCAAACCATCTTTATCCAGCATTCCATCTTTAAGCGAGCAGGCACTATCACAACTTACCGAGGGATGCACAGATGAAGAAATACAATCTATCTTTACACATCATTTAGCGGCATTACCAGGTTGGGCAGGTTACATTAAACACAGAAACCTCCAGCCGCATGCCTGGCAAGATGCTTGCCCTATACATCTTCAAGATTACTTGGCCGTGCGACTATGGACGGCAAAATTACTACAGGTAGATATCCTCCCAAAAACAACAAAGGACAAAGACAATTCCGAGGTACAACAACTTAAATATATTTGGCTGAAAGCATGGGAAAAAAGTTGGCAAAAACGATTAATGCAGAAGCTAGAAAAAGCCTCCACTTGGACAGCAAAAGAAGCAAACCGAGAAAGTATCCCTGACGCCCAATTTGTTTTCTGTATCGATACTCGCTCGGAAATGATCCGAAGACATGTAGAGTCCACAGGAAACTACGAAACCTATGGATACGCAGGGTTCTTTGGCATTGCCATGGATTATGAGAATCCGAAAGACGGTCTATCCCATAAATCGTGCCCACCGATTTTAGATTCCAGCTATGCCGTGTCCGAATCGGCACAAAAAAATAAGAATGAGCAGAGAAGAGCCCTGGATCTACAAATTGAAAAGCGAAGGTTTTGGAACTATTTTCTAAAAAGAATGAAAAACATGTTGCCCTCGAGCTTTGGCTTTGTCGAAGGTTCCGGGTTTTTCTATGGACTGCAGATGTTTTTAAAAACAATGGTGCCCGGAGCAATGTACAACATATCCAAAACCAACGAGGCATCCTACGAATCCGCTTGTGAGCCACATTTGGAAAACAAAGGTTGTAACTCTTCATCAGAATTGAATATCTCAGCGGAGGAAAAGGCAATGCTGGTTAAATCGGCCTTTGAACTAATGGGATGGAAACAATTTGCGCCGCTTATCCTTTTTATAGGACATGGGAGTCATTCAGCAAATAACCCATATGGTTCCAGTCTGGATTGTGGTGCATGTGCCGCTAGTCCGGGAAGGCATAATGCCCGTTTGCTTGCCAAGCTGGCCAATGAACCCGAAGTTCGGCAAATCCTGAAGGACAAGTTTCTGATTAAAATACCTAAAAGAACCTACTTTGTAGGGGGCGAACACAATACCACTACGGATCAAATCGTACTTTTTGATTCCACAATACCGAATTCTCATAAACAACAGATAAGTATACTACGGAAAGACTTGCGCAAGATTCAAGAAACAGCAACCCAGGAAAGGCTGGGCATTAACACCGGAAGTATTTATCGCGCCCAGATCAATGCGAGCAACTGGGGCGAAACCAGACCAGAATGGGGATTGGCAAAAAATGCAAGCTTTATAATAGCACCAAGGACCACTACGCAAAACTTGTCCTTGGATGGGCGTTCTTTTTTGCATTCCTATGATTGGAAAACGGACAAAGATGGTAAAATACTGGAAACCATAATGCAAGGTCCTATGGTAGTTACCCAATGGATCAATAACCACTACTACTTTTCTACAGTGGACAACAACACATTTGGTGGCGGAACCAAGGTAACGCACAACATTACAGGTAAATTTGGAGTGGTCCAGGGGAATGGGGGCGATCTTAAAATAGGTCTTCCGTGGGAATCGCTATACATTTCCAAGGAAACCCCATTCCACGCTCCCCTTCGACTATCCGTTGTAATACAGGCACCTTTGGATACGGTAAGAGCGATTATTAACCAAAACAACAACCTAAAATCATTAATCGATAACGAGTGGATCTATATCATTGTTATGGACCCTGTAAAAAATGGAGCCTTCTACAGTTATCAAAAAAACTTGGGGTGGTCCTCAAACTCAAAAAAGAAAGTTATACCATCTAAAAGCAAAACCAAGCTTGAAAAAAACATGTCCGAAAAAGTTCTGGCATAACCGATTGTTCTTAATAAGTAGGAGCAAGTTTGATTTGAACGTGAAACCTGTAAATGAAAGTTTACAGGTTTTTTCTTGTCCTATCTTAGCTGGAAAAACCAGATTCAATAAATTTAATGGGGAATCTTTCGAACTACAGCTCCCTAATTTTAATATTCCTGAACCAAGTCTCAAAATACCAATATTGCAGAGAAATCTTGCCTTCGGTAGTTTTTCCGAATTCCGGATATTTGGATAAATGGGTGCCTTTTATCTTTTCTCTCCACTCGTCCGAACCCAAGTCTTCCTCTGCTGTAAGAATACCGTTCAAATAAAACTCAATTTTGCCATCGACTTGTTTTATTCTTGTCCTGTTCCAGTCTCCTTGTTTTACTTCTACCTTATTTTGTTGTGGTAAAAATGCATACAGACATCCGGGGCGTTTAACTGGAACATCGTAATCCATGTGGTCGGCACCCAAAATTTGATATTCTGGACCACTCTGCCATGCCGTGGGGACATCTGGCAGTTCCTGTACGTTTATAAAAATACCGCTGTTTCCATTTCCGACGACCTTCCATTCCAACAAAAGCTCATAGTTCGAATATGATGTATCGGTAACCAGATCGCCTGCGGATAAAGATTCGTTCTTTGTGTTGCTATGCAATGTCCCATCTTCTACTTCCCAAACCGAATCAGCCGTTGGATCATTGTACAAATGCCATCCATCCAAGGTCTCTCCATCGAACAGCAATTCCCACCCTTGCTCCTTTTCGACTTCCAGTAATTGATTGTGCACCGCATTTTCCATTGCTTCCTTTTTAGTGCGCCATGTGTTGGTTTCTTGCTCTTTTTTCTCTGTCTTACAGGATAGAATCACCACTACCAGAATACTTCCAAATATTTTCTTGTTCATAAAGGTTCAAAGAATTTTCAAATGTGCTGTGCTTAAAGATAGAAAAAGTAATCTACTCACTTTTGCCGACCTTCACTATAATGGGTAAAGCAAAGGTGACCTAGGTCACTTAGAAAAAAATGGGGTTTTTATACCTTGCGATATCAATTCTAAAAACAATGAAAGGAAATTTTGCAACATTGATCAACAGTGAGCAGTTAACACTGATCGATTTTTCTGCCGAATGGTGCGGTCCCTGTAAAATGTTGGCTCCTATTTTAAAACAGGTAAAAGATGAAATGGGCGATGATCTAAAAATTGTAAAAATCGATGTGGACAAAAATCAAAGTCTGGCCAATACGTATCAGGTAAGAGGGGTTCCAACCCTGATTTTCTTTAAAAACGGTAAACAACTCTGGAGGAAATCCGGAGTACTCCAAAAAGCAGAACTGGTTCAGCTTGCCAAGTCCTTCTTATAAATAAACCGTATCCATTATTCAAATAAATGAATCACCAAAAATGGCACTGTGGTATTAAAGGTTACTTTTTTAATCACAGGCTCACGGGTCAGTCGCTCAAAAAAAGTATGGTCCTGATTGATCATTACTACCATGTCCAGAGCCCTATCCATGTCAACGACCTTTTGTATGGTCCGGTTTACGGAGTCCTCTTTTTCAATCTCAAAAAATTCATATTCAACATTTGTCAACCGTTTTTCCAGTGCCAATTTGGAGGCTTTTTGTTCTGGCGTTAGGTTATCCATACGTCCTACGTGGGCAATCCATAATTTGGCATTGAAATGCTCTGCCAAGCTCAAAACCGGTTTCAGTTCATAGCTTTCGAACAGGTGCTCGTACCCGGTGGCCAAGAGAATGGCATCCATTTTACCATCAGGTCGATAATCGTCCGGAACCGCAATTATGGGACAAAAATCGATATCCTTGATCACTTTGTAGGTGTTACTTCCCATAAATACTTCCTTTAATCCTGAAGACCCCTTGGTTCCCATCACCACATAATCTATTTCTTCCTTGTAAACTGTTTTTCCCACGGCATTTACCAAGGTACCGGCAACTGACCGTAGAATAAACCGATGTTCTGGATCGGTATCGATTTCCTGAATTTTTTTTAACTCTTGGTTGAGCTCACGTTCGGATTGTTCTTTCATCAAGTTATACAATCGCGTCTCGTTGGCCCCTGCCATTTTAGTGGACAGTCCTGATGCACCTACTTGGTAGGAGTTAAGGAGAAAGAAATCGCAAGGAACGCCCTTAAAGGTTTTTAAAGCATAAGCTATGGCGTTCCAAGAGTTTTTGGAAAAATCCGTTGGCAGTACAATCCGCTTCTTTTTCATCTTGTTCATCTTTTTAAATTCTGCATTACCATAAACGGTATCTTGATCTTTAAGCCGAGCAGGTCCACCGTTGACCTATACAGCATGTCTTCAAAAAAAGAATGTCTTGAATTCATCATAACCAACATGCCCGCCTCTTTTTCCGCTATTTTTTCGAGTATAACTTCTGCCTTGTTTTTAATGGGGGCTGTTTCAAAATACAGATAGGGCTTAGTAAGGGTCTCTTCCAAGAACAGCTTGTTGTCCGCTTGTCGGGGACTGAGCTCATCAAAATCGGTGATGTACAAACAATGCACTTTGGATTTAAACTTGCCGGCCAGGTCTCCCAATAATTTAAGTTCCCTACGTTTATAAGGCAGTAAATAATCGGTCGGGAAAAGAATCGCTTTTGGTTGTTTGTATTCAAAACCCTCTGGCACGGCCAAAACAGGACATTTTACATACTTGAATATTTCTATGGTATAACTACCGAACGTTGTTTTATGATCACTGGTTTCCCCTTTGGTTCCCATGATCACCAAATCGATATTCATTTCATCCACAAAATCATTGACACCATCGACCAGATTATCAAAACAGGCTACGGTTTCAAAATTATGCAGTGGGTTGGGCGGTTCCCCTATAACAGAATCGATCAATTCATCCAGTTTTCGCTCAACCACCTGCTTTTTCTCTTCTTTAATTTTATCAATTCCGTCTTTGTTTGCCGTATTGTACTCTCCATATACCTCTTCGGCAAAGGCATGCAGCACAAAAAAACAACTGCGCTCACATTTGTACAGCTCTTGGGCATACTGTAGTGCATGCAGTGCATTTTTGGAAAAATCGGTAGGGATCAGTATGGTTTTCATGGGTTCCTCGCTTTTCCCAAAGATAGCCCCCAATAAAGTGCAATAAAATGATATTGGTCAATCCCGAAGCCTATGCAACAACCCGCAGCGTTTTATCCTAAAGTCATTTACCTATAAAAAGTGCAAATTAAAAAATACAACCCGAAAACCAATTTCCACATTAATTGAATGCCGTAGAAAACTTCCAACTGGTTTTGTGGTTTTTATTTAATGGCAAATCCAATAACAGGCTTCTTAACATTTCGATGGGCATTCTGCCTTCGTGCATCACCCGGTCGTGGAATTCCTTCTCCGACCAACCTTCTGCCAAAAGTTCATTTCGAAGGGCATAAAATTGCAGGCCTCCCATCATATAGGCCAATTGATACAAGGGTGGATAACTGGTGGTAAAGGAACGTCGGACTTCGCCTTCGGCATTGGCGTATTCGTGACCAACCTCATCCACCAACATATCGATACATTCCTGTGGTGTCATTTCCCCCATATGGAACTTGAGCGAAAATATGATCCGTGCACAGCGGTGAATCCTCCAGAACAACATCCCCATTTTTTGTTCAGGTGTCTGAGGAAACCCTTTGTTCCAAAGAATTATTTCCCAATACAAGGCCCATCCTTCGGTCCAAAATGGAGTGTAAAATGCATTTCGATAAGGTTTATGGCGACTGGTCATAAAATACTGGAGGTTATGCCCTGGCAACAACTCGTGATGGACAACGGCTCTCGAGAAATTGGGATTATTGCCACGCATGCTCATCATTTTGTAATCATGGTCCATTTCCTGCGTTGGGTATGATATGATGATATCCCTTCCCCCCAAAAAGAAAGGGCTTACCTTTTGCCTTTCCGGGCTCATCATTTCCATTCCCCATGTTTCTTTGGCCAGTTCGGGCAATGTGATTAAATCGCGCTCCTCAATAAAATCGACCGATTGCTTATAAAGTTCCATAATGGCCTCTGGCTGCTCTCCTTCGGGAACATAGGTGTTTTTTACATGCTCTAGCGCCGCTTTCCAATCATCTCCATAACCCAACTCTCGAGAGGCTTTGATCATTTCTTGCTTGCACCATTCATATTGGGTTTGGGCCACTTTAATGAGTTCCTCTGGCGTGTAAGGAATAAACTCCATCTCCAAGCTTTCTTGCAGTGCATCTATACCAATAGGTTTGCCCACAATACCACTACCATCGTCCTTAATGCTATTCTTCGAATAATTTTCTTTTAGGAATTCCGCATAGACCGTCAATTTATCATACAATAAGTTATAGGGCCTATCCACCCACCATGTAAAATCCGGGTCGTACCTATAATAGAAATCAAAAGCATTTTTTAATCCTTTTTGAAAGGAAATTACAACGGATGATGCTTTATCCGCAGTTTGCCAATCTTTAAAAGGTTTACTGTTTGATGGCCGCATTGCATTGTCCAAAACTTTGGTCGCTTCTTGCATGATTTTTGCCAAATTCTTGGCATCCGGCCTTTTTCCTCTTCGTCTCGCTTGAATAAAAGAAAGCAATGGGGCAGTAAAATCTACCACATGTGCCACTTCTAAATATTTTTTGTATTCCTGGTCAAGAAAATAGTCCGCTTTGGTCACGGAGTTTTTTAAAAGGATATAATCCACTTTTTCCTGTTGGTTCAAAGTGGAGAAATCCATTTTCTCCAATCGATTATGCCAATTATCATAAAATTTGTTGAAGCGCTCATAATACTCTTCGGATTCTTCCATGATGTAGATATGGTTCAATGCCCTGGTATCTGCCCTAAACTCATCGATCCTATCCGCCAAATCACTATTCTGTGCCATAGCTTGAAGCGAAAATAGAAGTGCGACCATCCACATGGTTCTATTTCCCAAAAAATGCATTGATTTGTTTTCCATATCTCTTGATCTTTATATCACTTGAAACCCGTGTGCGTAGGGATCATCATCATCGATAACAATAGTATTGTACCCTGTAACCTGCGCCCAACCTTGAATACTGGGTATAATGGCTTTTTTATCCGCCAAGACCGATTCCTTTTCTACAATTCCAACAAACTTACTACCAATAAAACTTTCGTGGATATAAGGTTCACCAATCTTCAACTTGCCCTTGGCATATAATTGTGCCATACGGGCCGAAGTGCCTGTGCCGCATGGGGAGCGATCGATTGCTTTATCCCCGTAAAAAACGGCATTTCTTCCAGAAGATGTTGGGTCTATGGGGTCACCGGTCCAAAGCATATGGCTCACATCCCTAATGGTACTATCTTCCGGATGTATAAATATATTCGGATATTTCTCATTGATGCGCTTTCTTACTAGTTGGGAAAAATGTATAATTTGACCTGCGGTAAAATTGTGCACTCCTTCAAAGTTTTTCTGTGGATCTACTATTGCATAATAATTTCCGCCGTAGGCCACATCAAAAATCAACTCGCCCAGCTCAGGACATTCTACGGTCAGGTTTTCTTCCGCTAGGTACGATTTTACATTGACCAAACGAACCCAATCCACTTTTTTTCCGGTTTGCCGGTATTCGATTTCCACCAAACCCGCCGGTGCTTCCATTCGGATTTTTCCCGGAACTTTAGGTTCAATAAGCCCTTCTTCCAAGGCTACGGTAATGGTGCCTATGGTTCCGTGCCCGCACATGGGCAAACAACCGGAGGTTTCAATAAACAGTATGGCAAAATCGTTTGCCGGATCATGCGGTTCGAGCAAGATACTGCCACTCATCATATCATGGCCACGGGGTTCGAACATCAACCCCCTTCGAATCCAATCGAAATCCTTTAAAAAATGTTGCCGCTTCTCGCTCATGTTCTTACCCTGTAAATTTGGGGCTCCACCGGCAACTACCCTTACGGGGTTTCCGCAGGTATGGGCATCTACACAAAAAAATGTTTTTCTCGCCACTAGCTATTTTTTTAAATGGTCCGGCAACAATTCCATGGGAAACGATTGATAGCTAATCGGTCTTACCCATCGTTTTATGGAATGGGTTCCAACCGCGGTAAATCTGGAGTCGGTAGATGCGGGATATGGCCCTCCATGTTGCATGGACGGACATACTTCCACTCCTGTTGGAACTCCGTTGTAAATTATTCTTCCAACTCTGTTTTGAAGGGAATCCACTATCTCCACAAGGTTTAAATCGTCATCTTTTTCTGCGATCAAAGTGCCTGTGAGCTGGCCTTCCAATCCATCTATAATCTGGATAAGCTCTGCTTCGTTTTTACACTGGACCACCATACTGAATGGCCCAAAAACTTCTTGGTGCATTTTAGGGTTCTTTAAAAAGGCTTCGCCAGAAACGGAGGCAATTACAGATGCGGCATCGTTGGGATTTAGCTCCCCTTCATATTTGGCAACTACTTCGACTCCATCCTGCGACAGCACATCTTCTCCTTTTTTCAGGTATCCTTTTTTAATATTCGGATGCAACATACTTTGTGGTGCAATAGCAATGGTCTCCTTTGCCAAATTTTGAACAAATTGCTCGGTATCGGCAGTTTTAATAGTCAGCAAAAGTCCTGGATTTGTGCAAAATTGCCCAGTTCCCAAGGTGATGGAACCTGCATAGGTCTTGGCCAGTTCGTTTCCCCGTTTGGAAACGGCTCTTGCCGTAATGATCACCGGATTGATGCTTCCCATTTCTGCGAAAACCGGTATGGGTTCTTCACGTTTTGTTCCCAAATCGAAAAGTGCCCTACCTCCACCAATACTTCCGGTAAACCCAACGGCCTTTATTTTAGGGTTCGTAACCAAATCCACTCCAGCTTGCACACCTCCATTTATACTGGAAAAAACACCTTGTGGCATTCCTGTTTTTTCGGCGGCCTTTACAATGGCCAGAGCCACTAGTTCGTTGGTACCAGCGTGCATGGGATGCGCCTTTACCACAACTGGACATCCTGCAGCAAGGGCACTTGCTGTATCCCCGCCTGCCGTTGAGTATGCCAAGGGAAAATTACTGGCCCCAAAAACGGCAACTGGCCCCAATGGTATCATGGTTTTTCGAAGATCATCCTTTGGCATAGGTTTCCTGTCCGGCTGTGCAGCATCGAAAGTATTTTCGCGCCAGTCATCGTTTGCAATCAATTCGGCAAAAGAGCGTAATTGAAAAACGGTCCTCCCCCTTTCACCAATTGCACGTCCTTCCGGCAAACCGGACTCCAATATATAGGTATCCACCAAAACCTTGTCCAATGCCAAAATCTCATCTGCAATCGCATTAAGAAACTCTGCTCGCATCTTTCCGGGCATCTTTCTGTATATTTTAAAAGCCGACCATGCCTTCTCCACGGCCGCTTCTATTTCATCCGAAGTCGCCTCGATGTGCACTGTAGGGTTTTGAACATTTTTTTTGGGATCTACGGTTCTAAATTCAACATTGCCATCTGCTTTAAATTTCCCTGCTATACAGTTTTTACCTGTAATCATATTATGCTATTTATATTTTTATAATCCGGTAGTTCCGGTCTGTTTCTCATTGCCGTTTCAATCACATTTAGCACTCTTGCCCTTTCCGCTCCCTCCAAAGGCAAGCGAGGAGCCCGAACATGTTCCGTACCAATGCCTGTGGCCACCTCGGCCAACTTTATGTTTTGAACCAATTGAGGGCTAATATCCAACTCCAATAGTGGCATAAACCATCTATAAATTTTAAGCGCTTCTTGAATTCTGTTGGCCTTCACCAACTCGTAAATGGCCACGGTTTCTGCTGGAAAAGCACAAACCAATCCAGCAACCCACCCTACTGCTCCAATAACCAAGCTTTCCATTCCAAGGGTATCCACTCCCGTGAACACCTTTATTCTATCCGCAAATCTATTTTGTATTCGAATAACATTGGTAATATCCCGGGTCGATTCTTTTATGGCTTCTATATTCTCACATTCGATAAACTCCTCCAACATATCCAAAGTTACCTCTATTTTATAATCCACTGGGTTATTGTACAACATAATAGGTAGGGAAGTACTGTTGGCCACCGCTTTAAAGTAAGTCACGGTTTCCCTATCGGTGGATTTGTAACGCATCGGTGGCAAAAGCATCAATCCATCTGCACCTGATTTTTCGGCCCTTTGAGCTGCTGCAATAGCCCCTTTGGTGCTTTGCTCTGCCACATTCATGATCACAGGAATTTTTCCTTCCGTTAGTTCTACACATTTCCTGATCAGGATTTCCTTTTCCTCTTGCTCCAATGTACTTGCCTCACCCAAAGTGCCCCCTAAAATAATCCCGTGTACACCAGCTTCGATTTGTGCTTGAATATTTTTTTGGAACATTACAAGATCCAAAGCATCCTCTTTTGTAAACTTTGTTGTTACCGCAGGCATTACGCCTTCCCATTTTACCATAGTTTCTAAAATTATATGATTTAAAATTACAAAGAGACCGGAAAGGTAGTTTATAGTACTATTAGTACATTTTGATACTATATTACCCTATTTTTGACATCAAACTTGCAATTAAATCAATTTAAGCTCACCCATGAAGGTCTTACCCTTTAAAATTCCAAAACCAAAAAATGAAGCTCTCGTTTATCAAATAGATAGGGAACATGCTTTTTATGACCAATTGCACCAACATGGGGAAATCCAGATCAGTTATGTGGAAAAAGGTTCAGGTACATTGATCGTCGGCGACCGTATAAACGATTACAAAGCTGGGGACATTCTTGTAATCGGCAGTTATATTCCTCATGTGTTCCGAAGTGATGCCCGGCACAAAGAGGAGTCCTTAATGCACACCCTTTTTTTTAATCAAGATGCCTTTGGCAAAGACTTTTTTCAACTGGCAGATCTATCGTCCACCCAAAATTTCTTTAAAAAAGCGGAGTTTGGTATGATGGTCTTGACTCAAAAAACTAAAATAATCCCCCTGTTCGATTCACTGTCCAAACAAAGCAAAGTGGAACAGATCTCCTCACTATTATTGATTATACATTATATCAACAAGTCCAAAACCGTTCCGCTTTCTTCTTTTATCTACAGAAAAAGTTTTTCGGACGACGAGGGAAAACGAATGGGCAAAGTTTATGACTATGCCATGGAGAAATATGGTGAGAACATCACCTTGGAGGAAATTGCTGAAACGGCCAACATGACGAAGAATGCTTTTTGCAGATATTTTAAAAAACGAACCAACAAGACATTTTTTCAATTTTTGATCGAGATACGAATCGAGAATGCCTGTAAACTGATGCTTAAACAACCTGAGCTGTCGATCGGGACCATAGCCGAACAATGCGGGTTTAACAATATTGCCAATTTCAACCGAAAGTTTAAAACATACAAACATTGTACACCAACACAGTACCGTGCGCAATTTTAATACAGTGAACCTAGTTTTGGAAGCTGCTGAGTTTATCCATAATTTCATTCTTTTATTAGAGTCAGTAATTTGTACACTATAATCGACATAGAGACAACGGGAAACGGAGTCAAGGGCAACAAGATCACCGAAATATCCATTTTTAAATATGATGGAAATCAAATTGTGGATGAATTCACATCTTTGGTGAACCCGCAAAGCCCCATCCCCTATTTTATTACCGGGCTCACGGGAATCGATGATCAAATGGTACAAAATGCCCCAACTTTCCTTGAGATTTCCGAAAATATACTGAGTATTACGGAGGGCTGTATTTTTGTGGCGCACTCCGTTAATTTTGATTACGGGGTGATCAAGGAAGAGTTTCGGCAGATTGGTATCGATTTTACTAGAAAAAAACTCTGCACGGTACGTTTGTCCAGAAAGTTGATTCCAGGTCTCCATTCGTACAGTTTGGGCAAATTATGCTCCGCCATCGAGATTCCATTGACGGACCGGCACCGTGCGCGAGGAGATGCACACGCTACGGTTCTTCTATTTGAACAACTCTTGGCCAAACCGGATTCGGAAACGGTGTTCAAAAAGTTTTTGAACGCCCGAAGCCAAGAAGCTACCCTTCCGCCCCATTTGCCCAAATCGGTATTTGACCGTATTCCCCAGAAACCGGGCATCTACTATTTTATGAACCAAAAAGGGGAGATTATTTATGTGGGAAAGGCCATTAACCTAAAAAAACGGGTGTTGGGACATTTTTACGACAAAAGCCGAAAAGAAATTCAAATGTGCAGCGAGACGGCCAACATTGATTTTAAACTCGCGGGGAGTGAACTGGTAGCTCTTTTAATGGAATCCGCGGAGATCAAACGGCTATTCCCACCCTATAACCGTGCCCAAAAAAGAATGGGAAAGCAGTACGCCATATTCTCTTATGAGGACCGGAACGGCATAACACACTTGGCTTTCAACACTATTAAAGGGGTGCCCGACCCATTGAAGATCTTTCATAACCAAACGGATTGCAGAGCGTATCTCGAGGAGATATGCAAAAGCTTTTCGTTGTGTCCAAAATACTGTCATCTACAACAGACCACATCGGCCTGTTCCCATCATCAAATTACCTCATGCCAAGGCATTTGCAAGGGAGAAGAATCCGTTGCCGATTATAACGGAAAAGTGCAGGAAGCAATACAACACATGAAAATGCTCGCTTCCGAAGTGAGGGTTATCAAAGAAAAAGGAAGAGAACCCAATGAAAACGCCATAATCCTAATAGCCGATGGTGTGTACAAGGGCTTTGGATTTATTGATACGGACATTGAAATTTCTTCTTTAGAGGATCTAACGGCTTTTATCACTCCTCAAAAACATACGGTGGAAACGGAAAGCATACTTACACAATACCTTTTAAAAGAGCCGACCACCCAAATATTTAACGTCGCCACATAAAAATGCCCCCAAAATCGGGGGCACTTTAAAACACAAATAACTACAACAAGTTAAAGTAAAGTATTATTTAAACTGAGCAGTTTCCGTACTATCTTTCATGGCCATGGTGCTCGCTTTTCCCGAAGTAACCACGTTTTGCACCATATCAAAATAGGACGTACCCACAAAACCTTGGTGTTTTACCGCTTTAAAGCCGTCTTTTTGCAAAGCAAACTCACGTTCTTGCAATTCTGAATAACCGGCCATACCCCTTTCTTTATAGGATTTTGAAAGTTCGAACATACTGGTGTTGAGGGCATGGAAACCGGCAAGGGTAATAAATTGGAACTTGTAGCCCAAAGCGGCGAGTTCCTCTCTAAAACCTTCCATTTCCTTAACGGATAGTTTTGCAGCCCAATTAAAGGATGGCGAACAATTATAGGCCAACATTTTGTCTGGATATTTACTGTGGATGGCCTCAGCAAATTTTCGTGCTTGTTCCAAGTCGGGGTTCGAAGTTTCCAACCAAATCAAATCGGCGAATGGAGCATAGCTCAGTCCACGGTCGATACCCTGATCTAGACCATTGTTCACATAAAAGAAGCCTTCTGGAGATCTTTCGCCCGTTAAAAATTTATGATCTCTGTCATCAATATCACTGGTCAACAGATTTGCCGCATCAGCATCGGTACGAGCAATAATTATTGATGGCACACCCATTACATCGGCAGCCAATCGAGCTGCAATTAACTTATTTATGGCTTCCTGGGTCGGTACCAGAACCTTTCCCCCCAAGTGCCCACATTTTTTGGCAGAACTTAACTGGTCTTCAAAATGCACTCCGGAGGCTCCGTTTTCTATCATGGATTTCATCAATTCATAGGCATTGAGGTTACCTCCAAAACCTGCTTCTGCATCGGCCACGATAGGCACCAAATAATCTTTTTTCGCCTCGATTTCGTTTACCGTTTGAATTTGATCGGCGCGCAAAAGGGCATTATTGATCCGTTTAACCACCATGGGCACGCTATTGGCCGGATACAATGATTGATCGGGATACATTTCCCCAGCCAGATTGGCATCTGCCGCTACTTGCCATCCGCTCAAATAAATGGCGTCCAGTCCGGCCTCGACTTCCTGTATGGCCTGGTTACCGGTCAATGCGCCCAGACCTGCAACAAAATCTTGGGTATTCAATTTTTCCCATAGCTTTTCGGCCCCTAAACGTGCAATGGAATGGTCTATCTCATAAGATCCCCGAAGCTTTATAACTTCTTCTGCGGTATACGGGCGTTCCACACCTTTCCATCGCGGGTTAACGGTCCAATCTGTTACCAATGCTTGAATTTTCTCCTTTTTTTCCATAATTTTATAATTCGAAATTTGACTTGAATCCCAGGTAATGTTCGCGCATTCTTGGGATTTTTTTGATTAATATGCTTTGTTTAAGTTATATCTCACGATAGGCCTTGGTGGTCAGAAATTCTTCAAACTTATCTGCCCTCACCAGCTTATCGAACAATTTGATGGCTTCATCAAATTTGGTATTGTGCAAATTGCCCTCACCTACCAAGTGTCGGATTTTTGCGATTTCTTCTTCCAACAGTTTTGTATAGAGAGCTTCGGTCAGTTTTCTACCATCATCCAACCTAACCGTAAATTTTAGCCATTGCCACAATTGTGTCCTGGAGATTTCGGCCGTTGCCGCATCTTCCATTAAGTTATTGATGGCCACACACCCGTTGCCCCGCAACCAAGACTCCATGTACAGTATGCCAACGGAAATATTCTTACGGACCCCTTTTTCGGTAACTGTACCTTTAGGAATGGCAAGTAGATCGGAAGCCGCTATTGAATCCTCTTCCCGGAGCACATCGTGTTGATTTGCACTGGGCATGTGTGCATCAAAGATATCCTTGGCAATTTTCACCAACCCGGGATGCGCCACCCATGTGCCATCGTGCCCGTTTTTAACCTCCCTTTCCTTATCCAATCGTACTTTTTCAAGTGCCTTTTCATTGGCAATGGGGTTGTTGTTGATAGGTATTTGCGCTGCCATACCGCCCATTGCGTGAATACCTCTTTTATGGCAACGCTGTATCACCAGTTTTGAATAGGCATCCATAAAGGGCACTGTCATGGTCACCTGATCTCTGTCCGGCAAAATAAATTCGGGATGATTTTTAAATTTTTTGATGTAGGAAAAAATATAATCCCATCGGCCACAATTAAGACCTACAATATGGTTTTTCAGCTCGTAAATGATCTCGTCCAATTGAAAACTGGCCGTTATGGTCTCGATCAAAACCGTTGCCTTGAAGGTTCCTACCGGAACGTTCAGGTATTCTTCAGCAAATGTCATTACCTCGTTCCACCATCTGGCCTCCAAGTAATGTTCCAACTTGGGCAAGTAGAAATATGGAGCGGATTTCCTGTTGCGCAATATCTCCGTGTTGTGGAACACATACAAACCAAAATCGACCAAACTGCCCGAAGCCTCCTCACCATCGATCAAGATATGTCTCTCGTTCAAATGCAGTCCACGGGGCCTCACCAAAAGAACGGCTACCTCCTCGTTCAACTTATAGTTTTTACCTTTTTTTGAATCATAATAGGTAATGGTGCGCTTATTTGCATCTATTAAGTTCTGCTGGCCTTGCATACAATTATACCAAGTCGGCGCATTGCTGTCCTCAAAATCGGCCATAAAGGTCTTGGCGCCGGAGTTCAAAGCGTTGATCACCATTTTCCGGTCCACCGGCCCGGTAATCTCCACCCTTCTGTCCTGTAAGTCTTCTGGAATTCCTTTTACCTTCCAATCTACGGTTCTTGTCTGTTCCGTTTCTTTGGGGAAATCCGGTAAAGTACCGGCATCAAATTGTGCTTGCCGCTTAGTTCGTTCGTCCAGCAACTGCAACCTGGATCTATTGAACTTTTGATGCAATGCAATCAAAAAATCAAAAGCCCGATTTGTCAACAGTTCTGGGTAGTAGTTCTTCACCTCTTTTGCAAATTGCAATTTGGTATTGGTCATAACTGCTTGTTCCATAGTACTTTTAAATTTATGAAACAAGGTTAACGCAAACGTTTGAAAAAAACAAGCGAACGTTCGCTAATTTATATTTATTCGCTTTTTTTATCATATTCGCAAAAAGAGCTATCTTTGATCGAGAAAAATGGAAGAAGAATATATTAAACTGATTTTTGGGCTAAAGCTCAAGCAGATACGGACCAAAAGAAAACTTTCGTTGTTTGGTTTGTCCAAACTATCCGGACTCTCCAAATCTTACCTCAACGAAATCGAAAAAGGGAAAAAGTATCCCAAAACGGATAAAATTGCCCTTCTAGCGGAAAAATTGGAAGTTCCCTACGATAATATGGTTTCCCTTAAGTTGGACAAAAATCTAGCTCCTGTCGGCGAATTGCTAAAGTCCAAAGTTTTGAAAGAACTTCCCTTGGAACTGTTCGGGATCAAGGAAAGTGACCTTATTGACATTGTAGCCAACGCCCCTACCAAGGTAAATGCTTTTATCAGCACCATTATTGAGATTGCCAAACACTACAACTTTGGCAAGGAAAGCTTTTACTTGGCCTCCTTGCGTTCTTTCCAAGAGGCCAGCAATAACTTTTTCCCCGAATTGGAGGAGGCGGCAGAGAATTTTACCAAAGCGTATCAGGTCAATTCTAAAAAGTCACCAACATCAACGGAACTAGAAGAAATATTGGTGGAGGAATATGGCTATTCCATTAATAATGACGAACTGACCCGATATAAGGAACTGGACAACCTACGGTCTATTTTTATCCCCAAAACAAAAACACTTTTGGTAGCGGACCATATCGATGAGGCACAACGGGCTTTTATCTATGCCAAAGAAATCGGGTACAATTATTTAAACATCGAAGAACGACTGTACACATTTACCTGGATCAAATTCAACAATTTTGATCAAGTGCTCAATAATTTTTACGCTTCTTATTTTGCTGGAGCTCTGGTCATCCCGAGGCACTTGATCAAACAAAATCTAGAGACCTTTTTAGCCAAACCAAAATTCGACAAATCGTTTCTCACCGAAATCAAGAACAGTTTTAATGCGTCGCCGGAATCACTTTACCAGAGACTGACGAACATCTTGCCCAACGATTACCAGCTGGAAAACCTATTCTTTCTTCGGTTGGGGCATAAAGAAGGAAGCAATCGATTCCATATTACCAAAGAATTGCACCTTACCCACCACCATTCACCACACGGAAACGAATCCAACGAAAAATATTGTCGCCGTTGGGTCTCTATCCGGGTGTTGCAGGAAATTTCAAAAACATCGGCCGAGCACCTCATGGATGTTCAGATCTCGCATTACCCAAACGACGGTTTATCCTATCTTATTTTTTCCAGTGCTACGGCAGATCCATTTAAAAAAGACGAATATAGGAGTGTAAGTCTTGGACTATTGATCAATACAGAACTCCAAAAGAAAGTAAAGTTTTTGGATGATCCCAAAATAAAAACCTACCATGTTGGCGTTACTTGCGAGCGTTGTTCCATAAAAGATTGTGATGTAAGACAATCACCTCCTGTGGTGTTGCAAAAAAAACAACAGAACTTGAAAACCGAATCAGTGGTGGAAGAACTGCAGCAGAAATTCAGTTAGGTTACGCTTTTGGTTTTAACAGTACATTAAAAACAGCTTCGTCTTCCAATAGTTGAAATCCGTTGTGCAGATGGGACTGTTCCACGGCGTAAGGATAGAACGAAATCGGCTCGATACATACCATATTCCGAACTTCCGTCCAGCACATAAAATTTCCAAAACCTTTGGTCTCGATGGTAATCTCCTTTTCATCCTTTAGTGTGATGGAGGTACAATCCGCTACCTGCAGTGCCCTACTCCCAACAGCCAAAACTTCGTCCAAGGTTATTTCCCTGTTTTTGGTCACAATGGTGGGTGCACTGGAATACAACTTAAAAGTTGGATGATACCCCAACATAAAGGGCATTCCTTGCTCGCCGGTAATTCTAAAACTGATTTCCAACGAATCCTCGTGCAACACAAACGATTTTTTAAACTTGAAATCATATGGCCAGATCAACGCTTCTTCAGTGGATTTTTCCGGGAACTTGGCATTGAAAACTTCAGTGCCCGCTTTATACTTTTTTTCGTAAACGGCTGTAGTATCCGAATGGTTTGCCAGTTTATATTCCATTTGACGTAGATGACCATGTTGGTCCTGTACAGCAGGGCCTTTTGGGGTTTGAACCCTAAAACCGGCTTTGTTAACTGGCCCGATAATAGGGAACATTTCGGTATCCGAACTACTCCAGCCCGGGCTTCCTTTTTGATGGATAAATTCAAATCCGTTAACCTTGTAACCGACCAACTCTCCTTTATCTATGCTTATTTCGCTTGTATTGTTTTTTAGCTGAATCATCTTCTTAATTTTTGGTTATTCGAACTGGATGGCTTTTACAGGTGTAATCTTTGTGATAATGTACGATGGGATCAAAAGCATTAACAAACAAAGTACCATGACCCCAATATTCAAAAATATAATTGTGGACAGATCCATATGTACGGGAATGTACTCAATATAATATTCTTGCGGGTTTGGAAATTTGAACATTCGATACCTGTCCTGAAGAAAAATAACCCCCAATCCGATAAGGTTACCCCAAAATAGCCCAATGGCAATCAAATAGGCTGCGTTATATAAAAATACCTTTCGGATGCTCCAGTTCGCCGACCCCAACGCTTTAAGAATTCCTATCATTTGGGTACGTTCCAAAATCAAAACCAGTAAAGCGGTAATCATATTTATACCGCCCACAATGATCATAATCCCAATGATCAAAGCAATATTGAAATCAAAAAGTCCGATCCATTCAAAAATTCGGAAATACTTGTTCTTTATATTTTGGGTATCCAAAACAGAGATCGTTTTGTTATATATTTCGTTACTTTTTTCTTCAAGTTGGTCGAAATCCTCAATAAATACCTCAAAGTTTCCAATTTGATTTTCCTCCCATTTGTTCATTCGTTGGATATGTCGGATATCCACGAACACGTAGGTTTCATCAAACTCCTCGAAACCACTGTCATAAATACCCACAATATCGAACCGTCTATTATTCGGTGGCTTGGAGGCATCCCCATCCCTCAGAAAAAAGGAAAAAAAGCTATCACCGGTCTTTAGTTGCAACCTATTGGCCATTAATTTGGAGATCAACACCTCTTCGTTCAACTCATCGCTATAATCGGGCAACCTACCGTCCACCAGATATTCCTTGAACGTACTCCAATCATAATCGCTCCCAACCCCTTTGGCCAACATCCCTTCAAAAGTATCTGCAGTTCTAATAATTCCTCCTTTGGTGGCTACGGCCTGTACGTGCTTTATACCCTCAACGTTCAAAAACTCTGGATAAAAGTCCTGATCAATGGAAATTGGTTTCAAGGAAACCTCGGAGTTGTTATTATCAAAATTGGAAATTTGGATATGTCCGTTAAAGGCTGCAACCTTTTCTCGAACCTTGTTTTTAAGGCCCACACCTGTCGCTATGGCAATCAACATCATTACAACACCGATGGCAATTGCCGCAATGGCAATTTTTATAATCGGGGCGGAAATACTAATTTTATGCTCCTTCCCTGTAACAAGGCGTTTGGCTATAAATAATTCTAAATTCAACGAATGTCCATTTTATCTAGATTCAAAAGTACATTTTTATTGTTGTTTTTAATGCTTTCCGCATGCAAGGGTCAACAAAAAGAAGACAATTCCGATACCAAGGCACAAACAGCCTCTCCCCCGTCCATAAAAGTGGCCGCCAACCGAACCGAGGCCTATGCCCCCCTTTTAAAAGAAAAATCAGTAGGAATTGTAGCCAACCCAACAAGCGTTATTTTCAAAGAAAAAGGCTACACACATTTGGTGGACTCTTTGCTTTCTTTAGGTGTCGATATTAAAAAAGTATTTGCCCCGGAACACGGTTTTCGAGGTACCGCAGATGCGGGAGAGCACGTGAAGGACGGTATGGATACGCGAACGGGACTGCCTTTAATTTCCCTTTATGGCAAAAATAAAAAACCTTCCAAAGAGCTACTCGAAGAGCTCGATGTTGTGGTTTTTGACATTCAGGATGTCGGGGTCAGGTTTTACACCTACATTGCCACACTGGAATTGGTAATGGAGGCTTGTGCCGAAAACAACAAACCCATAATTGTGTTGGATAGGCCCAACCCCAATGGACATTATGTGGATGGCCCCACCATGATGAAGGAGCACACAGGATATTTGGGAATGAACACTATACCGTTGGTGTACGGGATGACGATGGGCGAATATGCCTTAATGCTGAACGGTGAAAAATGGATGGAAAACGGTATAAAAGCCGACTTAACAGTTATAGAACTCGAAAATTATACACACGATTCGGAGTACCATTTGCCTATCCGACCTTCCCCGAATTTGCCCAACGATACATCGATTACATTATACCCCAGCTTAGGACTTTTCGAGGGCACCAATGTGAATGCAGGCAGGGGCACCGAATCCCAATTTCAGCGCTATGGCGCATCCTTTATGGATAGTACGGCCTATGATTTCAGTTATGTGCCTAAACCTAATTTTGGCTCCAAATATCCTAAAGAAGAAGGCAAGACCTGCTACGGCAAAGATCTGTCCAAAACGCCAAGGATGAACAAAGTAAGCATGGAGTGGATCATTGATGCCTACAACAACACCTTGGATAAATCAAAGTTCTTTTTAACCAATGGGTTTACCAAACATGCCGGCACGCCTTTGCTCCAACAACAGATTGAAGAAGGTATGACCAATGAAGAAATCCGGGCGACTTGGCAGAATGATCTGAAAGAATTCAAAAAGATCAGGGCAAAGTATTTGATCTATGATTAGTTTTTTGAATTGAAATTTTATCCAAAAAAACATTTCTTGTAAAAGATTTCACGATTTATCTTTGCCGCAAAGTTTTTTGGATTGACCAAAACCCCGATTTCCCAATTATACGAACAGTCTCCCGCACTTGGGAAACTGAGGAGCGCCATTGCCCAATCTCAAAGCAACTCTTCTGCAAGATCACAAAAAATCAATGTAAAAGGACTTGTGGGCTCATCGCTTTCTTTTATGATAACCGACACGTTCAAATCGGCAGACCTACCTTTTCTCCTAATTTTGAACGACAAGGAAGAAGCCGCCTATTATTTAAACGATCTGGAACAGCTCATCGGTGAAAAAGATGTGCTTTTCTACCCCGGAAGCTATCGTAGGCCATATCAAATAGAAGAAACCGATAATGCCAACGTACTTTTGCGTGCCGAAGTCCTAAACCGTATCAATTCCAGAAAAAAACCTGCGGTGATCGTTACCTACCCCGATGCACTATTTGAGAAAGTGGTTACGCGAAAGGAACTCGACAAAAACACACAAAAGATTAAAATTGGTGACGAAATCTCTTTGGATTTCTTGAACGAAGTCCTTTTTGAATATCAGTTTAAACGAGTGGACTTTGTTACCGAACCGGGAGAATTTTCCGTTCGTGGCGGAATTGTGGATGTGTTCTCCTTCTCGCATGACGAACCTTATCGTATAGAGTTTTTTGGCGATGAAGTGGACAGTATTCGAACTTTTGATGTAGAAACACAACTCTCCACGGACAAAGTGAAGAAAATCACGATCATCCCCAATGTAGAGAACAAATTTACCGAAGAGATACGCGAAAGCTTTTTAAAATATGTTTCGGCAAGCACAGTGATATTTGCCAAAAACCTGGCACTGATCTACGACCGAATCGATTCTCTTTTTGAAAAAGCGGAAGAAAGTTTCACCAAATTGAGCCAAGAGATCAAACACGCAAAACCTAAAGAACTTTTTGCAGATTCGATTTTATTAAAAGCACAATTGGAGGATTATTTATGTGTTGAGATAGGCAATTCTTCCGTAAGTTCGGGTGCAGTCGAGAACCAGACAAAAGAACTTAGCTCGGCTACGCTCGGGACGACAGCTTCGATAATCCAATTCAATACTAAACCGCAACCCTCCTTCAATAAAAAGTTTGATCTGCTGATCGAAAACCTCAATGATAATCGGGATGGGGGTTACAACAATTATATTTTCTGTTCCACGGAACAACAGGCCAAGCGTTTTCACGATATTTTTGATGAAGTGGACCAAACCGTCCATTATCAAACCATAATATTCCCGCTCTACCAAGGTTTTATTGATCAAGACCTGAAAATAGCCTGCTACACGGATCATCAAATTTTTGAGCGTTACCATAAGTTCCATTTAAAAAATGGCTATGCAAAAAAACAGGCCATTACTTTAAAAGAGCTCAACAAACTCGAAATTGGGGATTACGTGACCCATATTGACCATGGTATCGGCAAGTTTGGAGGATTGCAAAAAATTGATGTAGAGGGCAAAAAGCAGGAAGCCATTAAACTTATTTATGGCGATCGTGATATTTTATATGTGAGCATTCACTCATTGCACAAAATATCCAAGTACAACGGTAAGGACGGTGCACCACCAAAAATATTCAAACTGGGTTCTGCTGCCTGGAAAAAACTGAAACAAAAGACCAAGGCAAGGGTTAAGAAAATTGCTTTCGACCTTATTAAGGTTTATGCTAAGCGTAGACTCGAAAAAGGGTTCCAATATGCCCCGGACAGCTATCTGCAGCACGAACTGGAGGCATCCTTTATTTACGAAGACACCCCTGACCAAGAAAAGAGCACCCAAGATGTAAAAAAGGACATGGAAAGCGAACGCCCCATGGACCGCTTGATCTGTGGTGATGTAGGTTTTGGAAAAACCGAAGTTGCCATTCGTGCCGCATTCAAGGCCGTGGACAATGGCAAACAGGTCGCCGTTTTGGTACCTACTACCATTTTGGCATTTCAACATAGCAGAACCTTTAAGGAGCGCCTAAAAGAAATGCCTGTATCGGTCGATTACCTCAACCGCTTCCGTACCGCTAAGGAGAAAAAGGATGTCTTGGAACGTTTGGCCGTGGGCAAAATAGATATCATTATAGGCACCCATCAACTGGTGAACAAGAACGTGCAGTTCAAAGATCTGGGATTGTTGATCGTGGACGAGGAACAAAAATTCGGGGTTGCTGTAAAAGAGAAGCTACGTTCCATAAAAGAAAATGTGGATGTGCTTACATTAACCGCCACTCCTATTCCGAGAACACTTCAATTTAGTTTGATGGCCGCTCGGGACCTATCCGTGATCAATACGCCACCGCCCAACCGCTACCCCATCGAAAGTCAGGTTATTCGTTTAAACGAAGAGGTTATACGCGATGCGGTATCCTACGAGATCCAAAGGGGCGGACAAGTATTTTTTATCCATAACCGCATAGAGAACATTAAAGAAGTTGCCGGAATGCTCCAACGTTTGGTACCCGATGCAAAAATTGGTATCGGACATGGTCAAATGGAAGGCAAAAAATTGGAATCCTTAATGCTTTCGTTCATGAACGGCGAGTTCGATGTATTGGTGTCCACCACGATTATAGAAAGTGGATTGGACGTAACCAACGCCAACACCATTTTTATTCATAATGCCAATAATTTTGGGTTGAGCGATCTACACCAAATGCGCGGGCGCGTAGGCAGAAGCAACAAAAAAGCCTTCTGTTACTTTATTACACCGCCTTACGAGGTTATGACCCCCGAAGCAAGGAAACGAATCGAAGCTTTGGAACAATTTACCGACTTGGGCAGTGGTTTTAACATAGCCATGAAAGATTTGGAAATACGAGGAGCGGGCGATCTTTTAGGAGGCGAGCAAAGTGGTTTCATAAATGAGATCGGTTTCGAGACCTATCAAAAAATATTGTCGGAAGCTATAGATGAACTTAAGGAGAATGAGTTCAAAGAATTGTATGAAGAAGTAGAGGGCGACAAAGAAAAAGTATATGTAAAAGAGATGCAGCTCGATACCGATTTTGAATTGCTCTTCCCTGATGATTACATAAACAATATAACCGAACGACTGAACCTTTACACCCAACTAAACAGTGTAGAGGACGAAGTAGGCCTACAAAAATTCGAGGCACAACTAGTAGATCGTTTTGGGGAGTTACCGGAACCTGCCGTGGATTTGATGAACTCTGTTCGTATAAAATGGATCGCCACCCATATAGCACTGGAAAAAGTGATCATGAAAAAAGGCAAGTTTATTGGTTACTTTATTGCCGACCAACAATCCAGTTTTTACCAAAGCCCCGTATTTACCCAAATATTGCAATACGCTCAAACACATCCGCAATTGGTAAAACTCAAGGAAAAACAGACCCGAAATGGACTCCGGTTATTGTTGGTTTTTGATAAAATAACAAGTGTGGAGAAGGCATTGAAAGTGTTGGTGCCGTTTACGCCTTCAAAAGAGAATGTTTCTGCATAAGGTAAGATTTCTCATATCGTTCGAAAGGACTGATACACCACCTAGGTCATTTCGATTGAGTGAAGCGTCCAGCAACTTCAAAATAAAAGAATAAGTCCGTATAGTACGAAATGGCATTCAAACTTAAAAAGCCCCGTAAACCTGCTTTACAAACTCACCAATTTTGGAAGGTTCCAGCCAACGGGTCACGATCACCAAACCACTTTTTTGATCCACCACAATAAAATTGCCCCCAAAACCGGCAGCGTAGAACACATGTTCTGGAACACTGTCCCAATGGCGATCACCCTGTTGGTTTAACCACCACATGTAGCCATAATTCACATTGGGCACGGAAGGCATAGTCGCTTTCTTGATCCAATCCTCACTGATAATCTGTTCATCTTGCCATTTCCCGTTGTTCAAGAATAGGATTCCAAAACGAGCCATATCCTCGGTAGAAATAAAAAGCCCTGCACCTGAGTGTCCACCTCCCGTAACGGATTTCATTTTAATACCATCGATAACGGTCCAAGCATTTTCGTAACCGAACCATCGCCAAGATGTAGTTGCTCCAATTTTATCCATCACCTCTTCTTTGAGCACCATGGGAACAGGTTTTCTCCACACATGGGTGAGCGAATAGGCAAGTACGTTCACACGAACATCGTTATATTCCATTACGGTTCCTGGTTCGTTAAGGGTTCGGTACTTCCAATCGTCAAGACCTCCTTTGCTAGGTGGACGGTCCGCCCAGTCCTTCCCCCCCCACAGCTCGCCCGACCAATCGGAATTTTGTTGTAATAGGTGTTCCCAGGTAATTTTGGAATTATGCTCGCCATCAAAAGTGCCGTCCCAGATATAGTCGCCAACTTTATCCTTGGTGTCGTTGATCAATCCGTGATCTTCGGCAAGACCAGCAACGGTGGACAAAAAGCTCTTGGTAACACTAAAAGTCATATCAACACGTTTGGTATCGCCCCACGATGCCAAAACATAGCCGTTCTTCATAATCAATCCGGCAGGTCCCCCACGTTTTTTGGTCGGACCCAAAATTTGATGAAAAGGCTCTCTCTTGAACCCTTCCAAAATAGCGACCCGCAAATCCCTAGACCCGGAATATTCGTTGGATTTGGCATAATCGACCGCCTTCTTCAAAGTAGCTTTGTCAAATTTAAATTGACCATTCTCAGCTGTTTTCCACATTGCGTAGCGTTCTGGAAAATATATTTCTTGGGAGTTGACATTAAAAGTGATGGCAAATGCGGCAAAAAGTAAGGCCGCAACAAAACTGTTTTTCATTTCAGAAAGGTTTGGATTGGAGAAGTAAGGTAGTGATTGTTACGGAATTTTAAATCATCAGTTCCAATGATGATGTAGATAGATAATGGATTCTGCTTAAAAACAAGAATAACATCTTAGAATTCTTGAGCAATCGAAATCTAAAGATCGATTTTTTACTACCCATCTGTTGTAGGCCTTCGATATTTATGGAAAGGTTGTTTTAGCAAGCCTTTGATGCTGCTGTTCTCCTTTTCATCCGGAAATGTATCCACGCCGTAAACAATATCCTCTGCATCCAAATACATATAGGTACCGAACAACCGGTCCCAAATAGAAAAGATATTCCCGTAATTGGAATCGGTATAGGGCAACTTGTAGTGATGATGCACTTTGTGCATGTCCGGACTTACAATGAACCAACTGATAGTCTTGTCCACTTTTTTTGGCAATCCGATGTTCGCATGGTTAAATTGAGAAAAGATTACCGACAGACTCTGGTACAGCATTATTATTCCTATGGGCGCACCAACGATTAAAACACCTGCCAAAGTAAAAGCGTAGCGTATTAAACTTTCCAATGGATGGTGCCTGTTGGCGGTAGTGGTATCCACATTGTGGTCGGAATGGTGCACCAAATGTACCATCCATAAAGGTTTTACTTTGTGCTCCACCCAATGAGCTGTATATGCCCCGATCAAATCCAGAAGCATTACCCCTAAAAGCACATAAAGCCACAACGGCATTTCGGGCAACCAATTAATGATCCCGAACCCATTCTCCACAGCCCAGTCAGACGATTTTAGGAGCAAGAACGCTAAAGGAAAGTTCACGATTATCGTTGTGATCGTAAAAAAGAAATTAGGGACGGAGTGCTTCCATTTTTTGTAAGGCGCGTTGAACAAGGGCACAATACCCTCCAAAATCCAAAAAAAAGTGATTCCTCCTACCAAAATTAGGCTTCGATGCCACGAAGGAATCGTTTCAAAATAAGAAATTATCTGTTCCATTCCTTCAAATATAACAAATCATCAAAATTTTATGGATTTTTTCATTTCTTCCACAATATTGAAGGCCGCAGGGCAAATGGCCACATTCTTCAGGGTCAAATGGGCAATCTGTTGGAACTTTTTTCGGTCCGTATGCGGAAACTCACGACATGCCTTGGGCCGAACGTCGTAAATGGAGCAATAATTATCGGCACCCAAAAACGTACAGGGTACGGATTGCAGTACATAATCGTTCTCTTCATCCATTCGCAAAAACTCATCTATGAATTGTGAAGGTTTCATCCTAAAATGTTTTGCTATCCTCTCGATATCCGCAGTGGTAAACAATGGACCCGTGGTTTTGCAACAATTGGCACAATTAAGGCAGTCGGTACGCTCGAATTCGCTCTCGTGCAAATCCTGCATTGTATAATCAAGGTTTTTGGGAGGACGCTTTTTTAGTTTAGCAAAGAATTTTTTGTTCTCGGCATGTTTTTCCTTTGCCCGTTGCGCCAACTCCTTAAGTATTTCGTCCATAGTGCACAAACTTATCCATTTTAAACCTTTCAATGCAATTAAAGTCCCACCTTTGCAAAAACAAAACACCCAAAATGGCAGATGCTTTTGGAAAGGCGGTATTAGATTATCAAAAAGGCCTATATACGGAAGACATTAAAACCTTTTCATCTTTAGATGAAGAGGATGTTATGCCTGTCCCCTATTTGTTCCGCAGCTTCCATAAAATGCCCAAAATAGAACAAAAGGCCCTTGAGTTGGCACGGGGAAAGGTCCTGGATATTGGTGCAGGTGCCGGAAGCCACTCCCTGTATCTTCAAGAAAAGGGATTGGATGTTACAGCCTTGGACAATTCCAAAGGATGTATAGCGGTATGCGAGGAGCGTGGCATAAAATCTGTGGTTTTAGGCAGCATATTGGAGTATAGCGATACCCGTTTCGACACCTTGCTATTGTTGATGAACGGAATCGGTTTGGCCGGAAAATTTAAAAATTTAAGTCACTTTTTAAAGCATTTGGCCTCATTATTGATGCCCAATGGTCAGGTTTTAGTCGATTCCAGCGACATAATTTACATGTTCGAACAGGATGATGACGGTGGTTATTGGATTCCGGACAATGGCGATTACTATGGCGAAGTAAAGTTTAAGATGGAATATAAAGGAATGGAAACCGATGAGTTTGATTGGGTCTATATAGACTTCAATACCCTAAAAAATGCCTGTGAATCGAATAATCTTAATTGTGAACTTGTACTATCTGGGGAACACTACGATTATTTGGCCAAACTAACGTTAAAAAAGTAATAGTTTCCCATTTAGAACGTTGATATACTAATTCTCTTGTTATGAAAAAAATTGCTCTTTGTGCCCTATTCTGTGTTGGATTATTAACGAGCTGCTCCAAGAGTTCGGACGAAAGCACCACTAGCGAATCCAGTACCAATCTTAAAGCTGGGAACCTATTGACCACGGGCGCGTCGGCAAGAGACCTATTATCCAACGAAAATTTTGACAAGCTTATAATCGAAATTGCATATGTTGCCGGTTTTGAGCCTACATTTGAGGCCATTTCCAATTTTGAGGACTTTTTATTGGAAAGAACCTTTAAGGAGAATATAGAATTCAAGTTTACCTCACTTTCCACACCATCCGAAGAAACCCTTACCCTAGATGAAGTTGTAGACCTGGAGGAAAAAAACAGGACCCAGTACAACAGCGAAAATGCCATTGCGGTATATATCTATTTTGCCGACGCACCATCCGATAGTGATGATGAAGATGAAGGATTGGTCACTCTTGGCGCCGTCTACCGAAATACATCCATGGTCATTTATCAATCCACCGTGGAGGATATTGCAAACCGCAGCTCGTTCGTAACCATAGCCGATGTGGAGACTGCTACCTTACTACATGAATTTGGCCATTTGTTCGGTTTGGTAAACTTGTCCACACAATCTGTAAACGACCACGAAGAAACCACGGAAAATGAGGACGGGAATCAGGAAGGCACCAACCATTGTAATGTTGAAGGCTGTTTAATGCGTTCTGAATTGGAATTCGGGAGCTCCATGCTCAAACAGATGGAGAAAAACGCCTCCAAAGGATTGGCCACTATTCCCGATTTTGATGCCGAATGCATTTTGGACCTTCAAAAGTACGGTGGTCGATAAATTGCCAAAAAATTAAGGGATATTTAAATATTTGTGGGTCTGTAAAGATACTTTCCATTTAGGGTTCTTCATTACATAATCCACAATTTGTGGCACCATTTTATCCCTAACGCTCCACTCGGGCTGTAAATACAAAATACAGTTCTCCCCAACTTGTGCCGCTTGCTCTTCCGCAAATATAAAGTCGTGTTTATTGTACACAATTACCTTTAGTTCGTGTGCTTTTTTGGAAATATCCCCAACAGGGAGCTTATTTTTTTTTGGCGAAAGACAAATCCAATCCCAAACCCCTGTTAAAGGATAAGCCCCGGAAGTCTCGATATGTGTCTTCATGTTTTTGGCCTTTAGGCCATGGGTCAATGGTCCCATATCCCAAGTCAGGGGTTCACCTCCTGTAATCACAATGGTATCGGAGTACTTTTCGGCGTTTGCGATTATGCTATCGATGTGTGTAGGAGGATGTGTTTCCGCGTTCCAGCTCTCCTTTACATCGCACCAATGACAACCCACATCACAACCTCCCACCCTTATAAAATAAGCGGCCGTACCTTTATGATATCCTTCACCCTGAATGGTATAGAATTCTTCCATGAGCGGCAACATGGTACCTTTCTCCACCAATTCCATTACATTTTCTTTTACCATGCCGCAAAGATAATCCTCTTGGGCCGTTTCACCTATTTTACGGCAATAACATCGATTTCTATCTGTCCGTTGGCAGCAATGCCCTTCGCGGCAAAAGTGGTCCGAGCAGGCTTTTTGGTAAAATACTGGACATAAATTTCGTTAAAAGCCGCAAAATCATCAATATCTGCCAAGATCACGGTACATTTCACCACATTGTCCAAAGTCAAATTGTGCTCCTCAAGGACCGCTTTTATATTTTCAATAGCTTGTTTGGTCTCGGCCTGGATACCGCCATCAACAAGGGTACGCGTTGTATGGTCCATTCCAATCTGCCCGGCCAAAAAATACATATTGCCAGCTTCAACCACATCGCTAAAGGGAGCTTTCTGTTTTTTAGGTTCGTGCGAATTATGGAAAATAAGTTCGGTGGTTTCCTGTGCATAAGTGGTTGCAACAAAGCCGCTCAACAAAATTGCCAAGATGGTGTACTGAAAAGGTTTCATGATCTCGTTTTTAGTATTGCCTAAAATTACCCTATTTTTATCGCAAATTGAACAGCGATGGGCAATAAAGAAAAATTCTTTGAACATATAGCACAGGGATACGCCATGAAAGGCGATTACATTACCATGGGTGCCGGTATGTTGGATGGTGAAACCATCACCGATGCACATATAAAGATTCCTTTAAAAATGATGAACCGTCACGGACTCATCGCAGGTGCAACGGGAACCGGTAAGACGAAGACCCTACAAGTGCTTGCAGAGAATTTATCCGACAAAGGAATCCCGGTTTTGCTCATGGATCTAAAAGGAGATTTGAGCGGTATCGCCCAACCAAGCCCCGGCCATCCTAAAATTGATGAACGGCACGAAAAGATCGGGCTTCCATTCGAACCCAAAGGTTTTCCTGTAGAGATTATGTCACTATCCGAACAAGATGGGGTACGCCTGCGCGCCACTGTTTCCGAATTTGGCCCTGTACTTTTATCCCGTATTTTGGATTTGACAGTAACCCAAGAAGGTATTGTTGCCGTAGTATTTAAATATTGTGACGATAATAAATTACCCTTGCTCGACCTAAATGATTTTAAAAAGGTACTGCAATATGCAACTGGTGAGGGCAAAAAAGAGTTTCAATCGGCTTATGGCCGTATATCCACAAGTTCCACAGGGACTATTTTAAGAAAGATCATCGAGCTCGAACAACAGGGAGCCGATTTGTTTTTCGGGGAAAAATCGTTCGAAGTGGACGATTTGGTCCGTATTGATGAAAACGGACGAGGATTTATCAATATAATCCGTTTGACCGATATTCAGGACCGTCCCAAACTCTTCTCAACCTTTATGTTGAGCCTTTTGGCGGAAATTTATGCCACCTTCCCAGAGCAAGGCGATAGCGACCGACCCGAATTGATATTGTTCATAGACGAGGCACACCTTATTTTTGACAATGCCAGCAAAGCGCTTTTAGATCAAATTGAAAGTATTGTAAAACTAATTCGCTCCAAAGGAATAGGGTTGTATTTTGTAACCCAAAACCCGACCGACGTGCCGGACGACGTACTGGCACAATTAGGATTAAAGGTGCAACATGCCCTACGTGCTTTTACGGCCAAGGACCGAAAAGCCATCAAGCTCACGGCGCAGAACTATCCCATTTCCGAGTTTTACGACACAGCCGAGGTACTTACCTCTTTAGGAACCGGGGAAGCCTTGATCTCCGCTTTGGACGAAAAAGGACGCCCCACTCCACTGGCAGCAACCATGATGCGTGCTCCTATGAGTCGAATGGATGTGTTAAGCGATTCCGAGATCAAAGAGGTTTTGGACGCCTCCAAATTGATAAAAAAATACAATGAGGAAATCGATAGGGAAAGTGCTTACGAAATCCTGAGTGAAAAAATTGAAAAAGCTGAAAAGGAGGCAGAGAAAGAAAAAGAAATAAAACAAACTTCCCGCAGAACAACCTCAACACGAAGAAGCACCAGAATGAACCCTGTGGTCAAAGTTTTGACCAGTGCAACATTTATCCGGGGGGTTTTGGGCGTATTAAAAAAAGTGATTCGATAATAATTCAAATGAAAAGAACAATTAGCATATTGACCCTAATTTGCGGCATTGCAGCAATACAATCCTGTAAAAAGGACACCACGTTTTTAATTACCGAAACCAGTGTAGGCCCGCTGACCCAAACTACCAGAGTTGCAGACATAAAAACTGTTTTTGTGCAAGATTCGGTCGTAGCCGATTCTACACAGATCAACCTGGGGGTATCACCAAAAAAAATGGAGGTTTACGAAAAAGGCGGCAAACACCTTTTAACCCTAAAGGCGAATTCCGATAGTATCCCTACAATTGAAAACGTAAGGATCATGGACCCAAGGTATGTTTCGGACAAAGGTGTAAGCTTGCAAAGTACCTTCAAGGACATCCAAAACAGTTACGATATCAAAAAAATTGTGACCACATTGAACAGTATTGTTGTTTTTCCAAAAGGAAGCAATCTTTATTTTACCATTGATAAAGAAGAACTGCCCGAGAGCCTTCGTTTCTCATCTTCCAATATTGAAGCGGTACAGATACCCGATGAAGCTAAAATAAAATATTTGATGGTGGGTTGGGAATAGACCCAAAATCCTTGTCCCCAAATGAAAAAAGCACTTAACAAAATAATTCCATTGGTCTATGGGCAGTACTACAATGCCTATACATGGATAGCTCCGAAAAAAGCGGCCCAAAGTGCCTTTCATACGTTCAGTACAGTAAGAAAGGGAAGGGTTAAACCAGAACAGGCCGATTTTTTGAACGGGGCCAAGTTTACTATTGAAAAAGTTGTGGGACATCAAATACAGACCTACCATTGGCCCGGAAACAAAGAAACCGTTTTGCTGGTACATGGATGGGAGAGCAACACCTATAGATGGCGCAACCTTATTAAGAAACTACGGGAAGCCGGTTTTAATATCATTGCTTTTGATGCTCCTTCGCATGGGTACTCCTCCGGGAAACATCTATACGTACCACTATATGAAGAAGTGGTAAACTACATGGTGCTAAAGCACGACCCTAAGCACCTTATCGGCCACTCCATGGGCGGGATGACCATTGTTTACAACCAATATAAAAATCCCAAAGATTCCGTTGAAAAGATAATCACGATTGGAGCCCCTTCCCAGATTCAGGATTTTATCGACCATTTTCAAGATTTGTTAAAATTGAACAATAGGGTAATGAAGAATCTGGACAATTATATCGAAAATCGTTTTGGGTTTAAAATCGACCAATTTTCTACAGCGGAATTTGCCCAGTCCATCAGTAAAAAAGGTTTGCTTTTTCATGATAAACTAGACAAGATAGCACCCTACAATGCATCGGTATCGGTAAGTGAAAAATGGAAAAACAGCAAATTGATAAGTACAGAAGGGCTTGGCCATTCGATGCACCAAGACAATATAAACGACCAGATCATTTCATTTTTGGAGGGTTAAAAAAGTTGTTCTATTTTTCATAAAAAATAGAGACCATGCAAAGCATATCACCTTTTCACGTTGCCGTACCCGTTCATAATTTGGAAGAATGCCGCACTTTTTACCGGGATGTTCTTGGATGCGAAGAGGGTCGAAGTGCCGAACATTGGGTAGATTTCAACTTTTTTGGTCACCAATTTGTAATTCATTACAAGCCTAAATCGGACGAAAAGACCCACACCAACCCAGTAGATGGGAAAAATGTTCCTGTACCCCACTACGGTGTTGTATTGCCCTGGGATACCTTTGAAACATTTTCCAAAGGTTTGATCGAAAAAGGAATCGAATTTGTAATAGAGCCCTACATTAGATTTAAGGGTGAGCCCGGGGAACAGGCCACCATGTTCTTTTTAGATCCTGCCGGTAATGCCTTGGAATTTAAAGCCTTTAAGGATATGGGACAATTGTTTGCAAAATAAGCTATACCAGGTTCAACCCTTTTTTACGAACCCACAAATGGGCAAAAATCATATTGGGCACCCAGCACAACCAAGCCACTATTTTGTAGGCCAATACAAATTCTCGAAAAATCAAGGTCAGGATAGGCAACCAAATCCGTAGAGTGACCGCAGCAAAACATGCCGCGTAGCTGTAAATCATCAATCCTTGGTGGAGCGATAGATCTTTGTTTTTAACGGCAATATAGGCCCTTATGGTCGTGAACAACCAAATAACGCCCAAACAAATAAACCCTATTGAAGAAACTATACCTCCTGTAGCAAAAAAACCAAGATAAACACCACATAGACCGCTTGCCACTGCCGAGACTATATAAACCTTACCTACATTGCGATGTACCAGCAATCGTTTGGTCCTAATTTTTTTTACAAATTGCAACCAACCGATCATCATAGCCAAACCTCCAAAACTGATATGTCCATAAAAGGCGAAATTCCATAAAGTACTGGACAGCAACTCATCCGATTTGTTCATTAAGATACCAAACTCCTCCGTTGCAAATAGGTAAATTAATGGGTACAGACCAATACCAATGGCCAATAAAACGAAGACCACCCATGCCGCTTTATTCCGTACCGATTGAGCCATATTATTGGTTTTGCAAGAAGTAAGTTATCGATTATTTGGGGATAAAAACAAGAATTTACAAGGTAATTCGTTATAAATGCAATGATTAGGCCCTTATGCCTTGCCCAAATCCTACAATTATGAAGACAATTCTACTTTTGATCACCTTGGTCTTTTCCGGTATGGCCGTGTCCAGTTGCACCAATGATGAAGACGATACGGATTTTCAGATCATAAACCCCGAGGAAGAGCAACAAACTGCTTTACAACTGGAACAGGAAAACGCAGACTGACCTATTTGGCGTTGTGGCGCTCTCTTGCCAACAATGTGTTTTTCAATAACATTGCAATAGTCATAGGGCCTACGCCACCGGGTACCGGGGTAATATAGGATGCTTTTTTACTGACATTTTCAAAATCAACATCTCCCGTAATGTAGTACCCTTTTTCGTATGTATTATCTGGAACACGGGTAATCCCTACATCGATAATGGTAACCCCCTCTTTTACCATATCGGCCTTAAGAAACTTTGGAACGCCCAAGGCAGAAATTACAATATCGGCCTGTAGAGTGAGCTCTTTTAGGTTTTTGGTCCTGCTGTGGGCCAAGGTTACGGTGGAATTTCCGGGACTTCCTTTTTGGCTCATCAAAATACTGATCGGCCTACCTACAATGTGGCTTCTACCGATTACAACGGTATGTTTGCCTTCGGTTTCTACCTGATAACGTTTCAACAACTCCATAATTCCGAATGGGGTAGCCGAAACAAAAGTTTCCATGTCCAAGGCCATTTTCCCAAAATTGGTGGGATGAAAACCATCCACATCTTTATCCGGATCTACGGCCATAAGAACTTTTTCCTCATCAATATGTTTGGGCAGTGGTAGTTGCACAATGTAACCGTCGATATTTGGATCATTGTTCAATTGATCTACTTGCTTTAGCAATTCTTCTTCGGTGGTTTCTTCTGGCAAATGTATCAATGTGGATTCGAACCCTATTTTTTTGCAGGATCTTACCTTGCTCCCAACATAGGTTAGGCTAGCACCATCGTTACCCACCAAAACGGCTGCCAAATGAGGGACTTTTTCCCCTTGCTGTTTCATTTTGGCCACCTCAACGGTGATTTCTTCTTTTATCTGGTTGGATACTTTTTTTCCGTCAAGGATTTTCATGGATTGTGTTGGTTTTCTCTTTTGATTGGGGTTAGCGCATGTTCTGCATCATCTGCATCATTTTTTTGCCTCCACCGCCTTGCATCATCTTCATCATTTTGCTCATTTGATCGAACTGTTTTAGCAATTGGTTTACTTCTTGAATTGAAGTACCACTACCTGCCGCTATACGTTTTTTTCTACTGGCGTTCAGTTTGGAAGGTGTGGATCGCTCATCGGGGGTCATGGAATGAATGATGGCTTCGATATGTTTAAAGGCATCGTCATCAATATCAAGGCCTTTTAATGCTTTGCCGGCACCTGGGATCATTCCCATAAGGTCTTTCATGTTCCCCATTTTCTTGATTTGTTGGATCTGACTCAAGAAATCGTCGAACCCAAACTTATTTTTGGCAATTTTCTTTTGGATCTTGCGTGCCTGTTCTTCATCGAACTGCTCTTGGGCACGTTCCACCAAGGAGACCACATCTCCCATACCAAGGATACGGTCGGCCATACGTGATGGGTGGAACACATCGATAGCTTCCATTTTTTCACCAGTACCGATGAACTTGATGGGCTTGTCCACCACGGATTTAATGGATATGGCAGCACCACCTCTGGTATCACCATCGAGCTTGGTTAAGATAACTCCATCAAAATTCAACACATCGTTAAATGCCTTAGCGGTATTTACGGCATCCTGACCCGTCATGGAATCCACTACGAACAATGTTTCTTGGGGTTGAATGGCTTTATGGATGTTGGATATCTCCGTCATCATCTGCTCATCCACGGCCAATCGACCTGCGGTATCTATGATCACCACATTGCACCCGACGCTCTTGGCGTGTGCAATACCTGCCTTGGCAATGGCCACAGGGTCATTGTTATCGCGATCGGAATACACCTCCACGCCAATTTGATCGCCCACTACGTGCAACTGATCTATCGCCGCCGGACGATATACATCACAAGCTACCAAAAGGGGCTTCTTGGTTTTCTTGTTTTTAAGATAATTGGCAAGTTTTCCAGAAAAAGTGGTTTTACCGGAACCTTGCAGACCGGACATTAAAATTACGGATGGGTTTCCGGAAAGGTCTATTTCCTCTGCATCTCCGCCCATTAGCTCGGTGAGCTCGTCCTTTACCAACTTTACCATAAGTTGCCCTGGCTGAAGCGTGGTCAATACATTTTGACCCATTGCTTTTTCCTTGACGGTATTGGTAAATTCTTTGGCTATCTTAAAGTTGACATCGGCGTCCAACAAAGCCCTGCGGACTTCTTTGAGGGTCTCCGCAACATTGATTTCCGTTATCTGACCATGTCCTTTTAGGACGTGTAATGCCTTATCTAATTTTTCACTTAAATTATCGAACATGTGTTCTTTGTTTTAAAGGAGGCACAAATTTAATAATAATATAAAAGAAAAAGGACGGCTTTGGGGTGAGCCGTCCTTCTTTTGGAAAAAAGATTGGGGATAATCTTATGGTTTTTCAAAAACCAGGGTTTCTACTGTACCATCGTCGCTCTCATCTTTTAGTTCTATTCTGGTTGAAGTAATGGAAATAACTTTCCAATCTTCGGTCAATTCTCCCAAATCGTACTCGAAATCAAAGTTGAGGTAAAATTTTAAGCCTTCTTCGGAATCCCTAACTATTCTCCATAGTCCTTCGGCAATAGGATCGGCATTTATGGACACATCTACTTGGTGATCGGCGGAAAAATTAAAATCCATTTCGGCATAAGTAGCGGTCAAATCCGTTTCCCCTTCTTGATACAAAGCTACATTCCAGGTTCCGCCCATGGCTATGTTTCTAATTTCGGCCACATCTCCATCATTGGCACTATCGTCACATACCCGTAGGAGTACCATTTCGTGGTCAGTCTCTTCAATTTCGAACTCCAAGCGGGTTTCCAGCATTTCCCTGATAGGCCACTCAAAACTTACTCCTGGCTCGTCCCCGATCGAAATCATCAAGGATAGCTTGTATTCGCTATTGAATCCGACTTGCCAAGTTCCCTGCATGGTTGTAACGCCATTGCCCAGAGATACGCTTCCATCGGCCGTGAACTGGAACTCGTACCCTAGCAACCTTTCTACATCTTCTCCTTGGTTCTCCACCTCTTTTATGATCCACTCACATTCCAAAAGTAAATTTAGAAATGCTTCCCTATTTATGTTGCCATCGTCTTCACAAAACCTTTTGAGCACGATTTTGTTACCGCCATCTTTATATAGTTTGATGACTCCTTCTTCCAGTTCGTAAACGTACCATTCGGAAGTAAAATCCGGGAAATCCTGAAAATTTAAATCAAGCTGTACGCCTTGATCTGTATTGCTCGTACTCCATGTACCCATAACCTGATCTGTTGTGGAAGTTGAGAAATACACAGTGCCATCCGCATTAAATGTCAACAACCGCTCAATATACTGGCCTGTATTATCTACTTCGTTACGGATCACTTGCCTTACCTGCAATGGACACTCCATCAATAGCTCGTCCAATTCTTCTACTGTAAAATCATCATCGTTATAATCATCGTCGTCATCTTCATCGCACTCGTTTTTGGCCATTTCCAAAGCGGCCGCCAATTCGCTGTTGCCATTGATTACAACTTCTGTTCCATCATATTTTTTAAGGGTAATGGGAAACTCGATACTAATGAGTTCATTGTCCTCCAGATCAGCAAAAAACCTTCTCATTTCTTTGTCGCTCTCCACTTGAAATTCTCCGGTGACCTGGTTTTGCAAATCAAACTTGAACATAGTGATCGGGTAGACGAAATCGATACATTCGATATCGTCGTCGTCACCACCTTCCAGACATTCCCTGGCCAACGCTTCCAACTGATCTTGGCTTTCGATATTGATTTCACTAAAATCCGACAGGGTAATCACAATGGGAAAAATAATATCAAGAATGTCCTGATCGCTATCAAGCTCATCAAAAATTTCTTCGACAACCTCAAGGTCTTCCTTGGAGTCTATGGTCACCTCTACACCATTTACATTTACGGTATACGGAAATTGAACGGCAAAACAGCTTGCACCGTCCACGATATTGTCGTAGGAGCCATCATTGGAAGATGTGTTTTGGATCAAGATGGCCGTTGAGGAGTTAGCAGCTATAGTTTGTTCTTCGTTGCCGCCGCCAACTTCTTCATATTCTTCTTGGCATGCCGACATACTGAAAACAAGTACAACCAATGCTGCGCGCAATATATTGCTAATTAACTTTTTCATAATAACTGAACTTTTGGGGTTATAATTCAATATTGAAACAACACTCTAAAAAAAAACCCTACTTTTCCTTAAAATTTTTCAAATATATTTGGAGGGGTAAACAAATTCGGGTTTATGGACAATGTTTGTGAAGACCATATTTTTAGTGAAGTTTTTAAGACACACTCCAGGACTGTCTTTAATTTTATTTTCTACAAGTTCGGAAATGAGGAAAAGGCCCACGATGCCGTACAAGAGGCTTTTGTGAAACTTTGGCAGAACTGCGCCAAAGTTAGCCACGACAAAGCTAAATCTTACGTTTACACCGTGGCCAACAATTTGTATTTGAATGTAATAAAAGCAGAAAAGGTAAGGTTAAAACATGCCGGCAGCCTGGTTAACGACCGCACCAATGAATCCCCTGAGTTCTTGATGGAAGAAAAAGAATACAAGGAAAAATTGGACAATGCATTGAACGCCCTTCCGGAAAACCAACGCACTACATTTTTATTGAACCGCGTGGATGGAAAAAAATATGCAGAAATTGCCGAATTGGAAGGTGTGAGCGTAAAAGCAATCGAAAAACGCATGCATTTGGCCCTTAAAAGTTTGCGCGAACATATCGACGGCATTTAATTTATTAATTAAGAGGTAGGGTATTTTTTAGATCAGTTGTTTAACTAGAGTAAAGCATAGAAACCATGCAGGAAAATTATTTGGCAAAATGGCTTAGTGGAGAGCTTTCCGGTGAAGAACTCAGGGAATTTGAGAGTTCTCCGGAGTATGCTTCGTACCAAAAGCTCAAAATCGCTTCCGAGAAGTTAACAGCACCCGAATTTAATGCTGATCTTGCTTTGCAACGCTTAAAAGATGAACAAATTTACAATACTCCCAAGGTCATTACCCTTAACCCGTTCAAGAAATTTCTAAGAGTGGCAGCGGTTATCGCTGTTTTGATTGCTGGTTCGTATTTTTATATCAGCACAATTAACGAAAGCGTAAGAACCGAATTCGCCGAACGCTCCGAAGTTGTTCTGCCCGATAATTCAGAGGTTTTCCTTAACGCAGGATCCAGAATATCTTACAGTAAAAAGAATTGGGACAAAAACAGAAATATTGAACTGGAAGGCGAAGCTTTTTTTAAGGTTGCCAAAGGAAAAAAGTTTACTGTTTCCACAAAACATGGAGCTGTTACTGTTTTGGGAACCCAGTTCAATGTGGAAAATAGAGATGGCTTTTTTGAGGTAACCTGTTTCGAAGGGTTGGTCAGCGTAACCCATAACGAACAAGTTACCAAGCTACCTGCAGGTAGCGCTTTTATGGTGGTCAACGGTAAAATAGTGAACACGGGTACCCCAGAAGGCACTGTTCCATCTTGGATGAACAACGAAAGTAGTTTTGAAAGCGTTCCTCTTACCTACGTCTTCGCCGAGCTGGAAAGGCAGTTCAACATTAAAGTTAGCACAAAAGACATCGACACAAACCTCTTATTTACAGGGTCTTTTAACAACACAGACCTAAATATGGCGTTAAAAAGTATAAGCACACCCTCCAAAACAAGATTTAAAATAGACGGAGACAACGTACTTTTTTATGCTGGGAACAAACTACAATAAGCATTTTGGGCTCATCTTAGGTTTATTGTTTTTTCTGTTTTGCCATGTTAATGCACAGGAAAAACAACCGACTTCCGTTGGCCTTATCCCGTATTTAAAAACCTTGGAAAATAGATTCGACGTAAAGTTCTCTTACATTGACAAGGATTTGGAAGGGCTCAATATTACTATTCCCGAGAACTTAAATACGCTAGGGCAAATCCTAACATTTATCGAAAGTACTTTCAATATCGACACGGAAAAATTGAATGATAGATACTACGCCATCACCAAAAACGACCGAGTGGATCTTTGTGGCGTGGTCTTGGATAATTTTGCCGAGAATACGGTGATAGGTGCCACTGTGGAAGTTTTAGGGACCAAAATCGCCAAAATAACCGATTCGGACGGTTCTTTTATATTGAGAGACATCCCCAGAAACAGTTCCCTTAAGATTAGATATCTTGGCTATATCACCAAATATGTTCCCATAGAAAAGCTCTTGCAGCAAGGTGATTGCCCCAAAATATTATTGGCCCAATATTATGAGCAACTAGATGAAGTATTCGTTTATAAATATCTTACTTCTGGAATTATTAAAGAAAATGATGCGAGCATAACCTTGAACACTGCCGAATTCGGTATTCTACCCGGCCTGATCGAACCCGATATCCTGCAAACCGTTCAAGCTTTGCCAGGCATAAAAAGTATCGACGAAACCGTTTCCGATATCAATGTCCGAGGTGGCACGAACGACCAGAACCTTATTCTTTGGAATGGTATAAAAATGTATCAATCAGGGCACTTTTTTGGGTTGATTTCAGCCTTCAACCCATACCAGACAGATAAGGTCACCATCTACAAAAACGGAACACCATCCAATTTTGGCGATGGGGTAAGCAGTGTGATCCAAATGGAAACCGGCAATACCATAACCGAAACCTGGAAAGGTGGTGCAGGCTTTAATTTGATCAGTGGCGATGTTTACGCCGAAGTTCCCATTGCACCCAATTTGGGAATACAGTTCTCAGCACGTCGCTCTGCAACCGATTTTTTGAGTACTCCCACCTACAAACAGTTCATCAACAGAGCCTTTCAGGATAGTGAAATTACCCTGCAAAACAACAATACGGTAGATGATGAATTTGCTAGGGACGAAGATTTTTTCTTTTACGATTTTTCAGGAAAAATTCTTTATGACCTCAATAACGCGCACAAAATCAGACTGAGTGCCATTCATATTAAAAACAACTTAAAATTCGAAGAGACCAATATCGATGCCAACGAAACCAATGTTAGCCTATTAAAACAAGACAATATTTCCGTAGGAGGGCAATTGCAAAGCCAATGGACGGATAGGTTTACCTCCCACCTCAATCTATATTACTCCAAATATAATTTGGATGCACAAAATGTGTTCGCCAATCAGGTACAGCAATTGTTCCAGAACAATCAGGTCACCGAAAACGCACTAAAGTTCGATACCAACTATATGATCAACGATCAATTTAGTTGGAACAACGGTTACCAATATATTGAAACGGGGATCACAAATGCCACCATAATCAATCAACCGGATTTTAATAGCGAAATTAAAGGGGTTATCCGAACACATGCCCCTTATTCCCAGCTGAATTACAGTTCGTTCGACAACACGTTTGTTGGAAAAGTGGGAGCACGGTTCAATTTTGTGGAAAATCTGGACACTTTTAAAAAATTACTAATAGAGCCACGGCTCAATTTAAATTTTAAGCTGGCCAATTATGTAAGAGCCGAAATATTGGGCGAATTTAAAAGCCAGGCCACAAATCAGGTGATAGATTTGGAGCAAAACTTTTTGGGTATCGAAAAACGACGATGGATCCTGTCCAACGATGATACACTGCCGGTAACCAAGAGCAAGCAAGGTTCTGTTGGACTCAATTACGAAAGGAACAATTTTTATATCGGTATTGAAGGGTTTATCAAAAATGTGGATGGTATCAGTACAAGTACCCAAGGATTTCAGAACCCCTACCAGTTTTCCGGAGAAATTGGGAGTTACAAGGTTAAGGGACTAGAGTTTCTTATCAACAAAAAAGGGGACAATTATAGTACATGGTTGAGCTATGCGTACAACAAAAACGACTACACGTTCGATTCCATTGTACCTAAACGTTTCCCAAACAACTTGGATATTCGGCACACGGTCACATTTGCGAGCACCTACACCTACAAAAATCTAAAACTGAGTATGGGTATCAATTACCGAACGGGTAAGCCTTATACGGAACCTGTTGAGGGGGACGAAGGACTTGATGAAGAATTCTTTCCGCCCAGAATCAATTTTCAATCGCCGAACAATAGCCGTCTACCGGAATATTTTAGGGCCGATGCATCCGCCATCTATAATTTTTCGATAAGCAGGGCCATCCGTGCCAATGCAGGACTCTCCATTTTAAATATTACCAACCGAAGAAACACCCTGAACAAATACTATCGGGTAAACGAGGACAATGAAATTGAAACCATTGAAAATTTTTCTTTGGGTATTACACCCAATGTGAGTTTTAGGGTTAGTTTTTAAATCGAGATTTTTCGATTGCGCCCTAAACGGCCTACGCAAATTTGTGAGCACTCAAATAATTCGCAAAAAATACCTAAAGCACTTTTATAAAACCATCGAATACGCTCAGGTTAGCTACTCAAAATAACAAAAGATGTCGTTCCGGCAAAAGTAAGTTGCTACATTCTCTCGGGCACATCGATACCCAACAGGCGGAAGGCAGATTGAATCACCTCGCCCACCTTCTTGGACAACAATACCCTAAAGGTTTTCTTTTGTTCGTCCGTTTCACCTAAAATGGAAACTTGTTGATAAAACGAGTTGAATTCCTTGACCAGTTCGTAGGTATAGTTGGCAATTAGTGCTGGACTATAGTTTTCTGCCGCCAACTGTACCGTTTCAGGGAACAATTGCAGCTGTTTCAATAGTTCCTTCTCCTTTTCGTGCAAATCCATTGTTATGTCGAGCTCAGTCGAGAGATCAAAATCAGCCTTGCGCAAAATGGATTGTATCCTTGCATAGGTGTACTGGATAAACGGCCCCGTGTTTCCTTGAAAATCCACGGATTCCTCCGGGTTAAAAAGAATACGTTTTTTGGGATCTACTTTTAATATATAGTATTTAAGTGCCCCCAAACCTATGGTTCGGTACAATTGTTTTTTTTCTTCTTCGGTATAACCGTCGAGCTTGCCCAATTCTTGTGAAATGGATGCTGCGGTATCTTCCATATTTTTGATTAGGTCATCGGCATCCACAACGGTTCCTTCCCTGCTCTTCATTTTGCCACTTGGCAGATCTACCATACCATAACTTAAATGGTACAGTTGTTCTGCCCATGCATAACCCAACTTTTTAAGAATAAGGAACAAGACCTTAAAATGATAATCTTGTTCGTTTCCCACTGTATAGACCATTCCGTTGATATCCGGAAAATCGGTTACCCGTTGAATGGCGGTGCCAATATCCTGGGTCATGTATACCGCGGTACCATCCGAACGCAACACAATTTTCTCATCCAAGCCTTCATCGGTAAGATCTATCCAAACACTGCCATCCTCTTTTCTAAAGAAAATACCACGTTCCAATCCATCCTTTACCACATCACGCCCCAACAAATAGGTATCGCTCTCGTAGTACAGGGTATCAAAATCAACCCCCAAATTTTTGTAGGTAATATCGAAACCATCGTACACCCAACCGTTCATTTTTTTCCAAAGATGTACTACCTCATCATCGCCAGCTTCCCATTTACGAAGCATTTCCTGGGCTTCGAGCAATATTGGCGCTTCTTTCTCTGCTCTTTCCTTGGATATGCCCTTATCTACCAGAACGGTAATTTCTTCTTTATAGGCCTTATCAAAAGCAACATAGTACTTTCCGACCAAGTGATCGCCCTTTAAACCCGAAGACTCCGGCGTTTCTCCTTCACCAAACTTCTGCCAGGCCAGCATACTTTTGCAAATATGTATTCCCCGATCGTTAATGATCTGGGTTTTATAGACCTTTTTGCCCGAGGCTTTTAGAATCTCTGCCACGGAATACCCCAATAAGTTGTTTCGAATATGCCCCAAGTGTAATGGTTTGTTGGTGTTCGGGGACGAATACTCCACCATTACCGCATCATCGGACCGAGATGTTACATAACCAAAATCCACCTCGCCCAATATGGTATTGAAGAAATTTAAATAGTAGCTTTCTTCGATAACGATATTCAAAAAACCTTGGACCACATTGCATTTGGATACCTCGTCGACCTGCTCTACCAAGTAATCACCGATCTTTGTTCCAATCTGCACAGGATTACCCTTCACGTAGCGCAACATTGGGAATACCACTACGGTAATATCTCCTTCAAAATCCTTCCGGGTAGGTTGAAACTCCACTGTTGGCAGCTCAACTTGGTACAGTTGTTTTACCGCCTCGATCACGTTTTGGGTCAAATCGTTCTGCAAACTCATTTAAAAAGGCTTTTAAGGGCGCAAAACTACGCATTTTTTTGGGCTTTTTCCGTCATATGGATTGGTGTTGACCACTTATAAATCGTATTTTTAAGAAAAACTATCTATGGATCATCTTCAACATGCCGCCCCGGTTTTGGCCTCAATGGACATCCATAAAACCGTGACTTTTTACAAAGAGAAATTGGGGTTTGATAAACCTGGCTGGATTGATGAAAACTATGCCGTAATTGGCAGGGACAAAGTGGAGATCCATTTTTGGAAATGCGACAACAAGATATTTCCAGAAAATACCAGTTGTTACATCTATGTTGAAAATGTGGACGGGCTCTACCTCGAAATGCAAAATTCCAAAGTTATCCACCCCAATGGCAGTCTAGAAGACAAACCTTGGGGAGTTCGAGAGTTTTCCATATTGGACATTGACGGCAACCTGATCCGATTTGGACAAAACCTTTAAACATGCTACTGAACGTTTCGTACAACGACAAAAAAATCATTCAAAAAATAAACGATGCCGTTGGTAAACCCTACCCATTAAAAGATCGTTTTGCCATGGGGGGCATTGGATCGCCAAAACTACACGTAACAGAAGCCAGTGTAGATATTTATAATTTGTTTGTTTTGGACAACAATACCAATACGTGCAATGTAGAAATGCGACCTAACGGCATAATCGTGCGGTTTCGCTCCCGATTGGAAACCTACGGGCTGGCAATACCCTATTACAAATTAAATATGTACAAAGGGGATATTGGCATATATTCCATTTATATGGACCATTATTTTGTAAAGGTACGTGCCGATACCAAAGCTATCCAACGTTATTTTAAGAAGTTATTGGATCATCGTGCGGAAAACCTACCTACAAATCTCGAAGACCTATGAAAATAGTACTGACAGGGGCCAATGGGTATATCGGTATGCGTCTATTGCCCCAACTTTTGGACATGGGCCACGAAGTGGTATGTGCCGTTCGGGATGAAAAAAGACTTTCGGTAGATAGTAAGATACGCTCCCGAATCCAAGTTGTTGAGATAGATTTTCTGGACATCCCTGAAGAACAAAAAATACCCCCCGATATTGATGCGGCCTATTACCTGATACACTCCATGACCTCCTCGGTTACCGATTTTGATGAAAAGGAGGCCCAGGCCGCTAAAAACTTTAATAAAATTATTGAAAAAACCCAGTGCGAACAGGTGATCTACCTGAGCGGGATCGTAAATAATGAAGAACTCTCCAAACATTTAAGTTCCAGGAAAAATGTGGAGGACATACTATATCGGGGCAATTTTAAACTTACCGTGCTCCGAGCCGGGATCATTGTAGGCTCGGGCAGTTCCTCTTTTGAGATTATTCGAGATCTCTGCGAAAAACTGCCGGTCATGATCACGCCCAAATGGGTGCTTACCAAAACACAGCCCATAGCCATTCGCGATGTGATCCAATTTCTGACCATGGTATTGGGCAATAAGCAAACCTACGACCAATCTTTTGATATTGGCGGGCCAGATGTTCTTACTTACAAGGATATGCTCCAACGCTATGCAAAGGTCCGTGGCTTTAAAAACTGGATATTCACCGTTCCGGTAATGACACCTAAACTATCCTCCTATTGGCTTTATTTTGTTACCTCTACTTCGTACAAATTGGCCACAAATCTTGTGGATAGCATGAAAATGGAAGTCGTGGCAAAGGACAATCGATTACAGCAAATGCTGGGATTAAAAACCCACACTTATGAAGAAGCCATTGATCTGGCCTTTAAGAAAATTGAACAGAATCTGGTAATAAGTAGTTGGAAGGACAGCATAGCGAGCGGGCAAATACAGGAAGATCTCGAAAATTATATCCAAGTGCCTAAATTCGGGGTGCTACAAGACAAAAAATCCATCAAAATTACAAACGAAGGAGCTGTTTTGGACAACATTTGGCGAATTGGTGGTGAAAATGGGTGGTATTATGGCAATTGGCTGTGGAAAATCCGTGGTTTTTTGGATAAATTGGTCGGAGGTCCGGGGCTACGACGTGGACGAACCCATCTTGATAAAATTTTTCCCGGTGATGCCCTGGATTTTTGGAGAGTGCTTTTAGCCGACAAAAAAAACAAGCGTTTGCTCCTGTTTGCAGAAATGCGAACCCCTGGGGAAGCATGGCTAGAATTTAGGATCAAGGACAACATTCTGTACCAAACCGCGACGTTCCGACCGAAAGGATTATTGGGTCGCCTGTATTGGTATTCCGTACTGCCCTTTCACCTCTTCATTTTTGGGAATATGATAAAGAATATTGCAAAAACTGATTGACCCCAGTGTTTAGACCTTAAATGTTGCTCAACGTACTTTTCACCAAAAGAAACACAACAATTAATCTCATTTCAAACTAAGAAAATTAAGATCAAGTTCGAGAGCAATGATCAAACCATACTGCTGTCCGTTCGACTACGCGCAGGGACCCATCCATGAACGAGAAAATATAGATGGTTCTATAATAGGAACAATCCTTATCAAAAACCATAAATCTTTCTCCATTGCCCCTATCTCCCTACACCTAACTTTAAACACATACATTGTTAAAATACTACTAAGTGCCACTACTATTCGCGGAATTTTTGGCACTTTGTCACAAAATTCATTTCGGCTCGTCTAACAAGCAGGCAACCTTTTCCATCCAAGAGGCGTCTATTTTTAATGAAACCATACATCACAATATGTCCATAAAACCTATTTACTACCTTTCCATTTTTAGCATTTTTACGGGGTTTACAACAATGGCACAGACCATTAGTTCTCGTTTGGTGGATGCCAAGACCCAAAAAGGAATTCCCTATGCCACTGTTCAATATGGAGAATATAACGGGGTTATAACAAACGAAGAAGGCAGGTTCAGTTTTGTTTTGGAGGATGGCATTTCCAGGCCCGATTCGATCTATATTACCTCGATGGGGTATGAAAAAAAAGGTTTCGCCCTAGAGCAAATGCAAGACAGTGTGATCACATTAAATGCCAGGGCCATTGAACTTAGCGGAGTCTATGTTTTCGACAAGGAACTGGAGGTGGACGACATTATTGAAAAAATGATCGAGAACATTCCCAAAAACGTGAACAAGGAAACCATTAAACAACGCTTCTTCCTAAGGAAATCGGAACTGGCCAACATGCAAAAAGTGGATTTTGGTTTTGAGAAATCCACCATAAAAGAGTTGAACAAAGAGCTTATGGACAGTATAGCCAGGGCCATTCCACAACATGCTTCACATTACACAGAAAGTTTTGGGGATCTTTATAAAAACGATACGGAGTACAAACTCAACATAATAAAAGCGGCCGATCTTTACGATAAAAAAGATGTGGGTTCCTTTGAAGATCTGGCCGAACACATGGAGGATATATTTAAACAGAATGTAAAACCGGGATCCTATCTTAAAATTAAATCGGGCATTTTCAGTGAAAAAATCCAAGTGGATTCCATTTTGGACACTATGGACGACGAACGGATGGAGCAAGTTGAAAAAGTGAAAGCTCAGGTAAAAAAAGACAGTGTTTCTGGATTGGTGGACAGCCAACGCTGGCAGTTTGAGGAAATGTTGAGTCAATTGTATTACAAAGAAGACACCAAGCTGGACTTTGTGGAAAAACCCAACCGCTACGAATTTCAACTGGCGGGTTATGCGGAAATAGACAATGCAGGGGTCTACGTGATAGACTTTTGGCCCAAACGGAGCAGCGCGGACTTTAAAGGTCGCCTATTCATCAACATTGAGGATTATGCCATTATGCGGCTCGACTTTACCAATACAAAACGCCTCCGCAATTTTAGGTTGCTGGGCATTACCTACCGCAAAACCATGTACAAGGGAACCATGCGCTTTGCTAAATTGCCCACTGGCAAATACGATCTTCAGTTTATGGATTTATCCGATGGTAGATATTTTGGCGTTGACCGTCCGTTAAAAGTCGTGGAAAAAAACAAACACGTAAAAGGCCGCCGTAAACAAAACGAATTAAAGTTGAACATTGATTTCCGTATGAACATGACCACCAAATATGAACTCGTAGTGTTCGAGCAAGATAATATTTCCAAATCCGAATTCACATCTTACAAAGAGGATAAAACAGTGCGAGCCACCTATATGCCCCGTTACAATCCCGAGTTTTGGAAAGGTTACAATATTATGGAACCCAACCAGGCCATTCGTGGTTTTACGGTTGAAGAGGAAGATTAGTTATGAGTTTTGGGTTAAGAGTTCTGAGTTTCCAAACTACAAATTTGGGATAAAGGGACTTCCATGTTTTTATCTCTTGACTTTATATACCTTCTAGTTCATCATGGTAAGGTGTCATTTCGAACCGACTGAAAGCAGAGTGAGAAATCTAAAAAACAGTAATGATTTCTCAATCACTGCTTTCGCATCTCATTTCGAAATGACACTATACATTTTCGATTCCGCTCAGGAACCATCTGGAAATGAAACTCAGGCACTATGCCTTTGGCAAAAAAACTTCGGCCATCATACAACGTGCACTGCCGCCTCCGCAAGTCTCAATGGTATCAAGGGAACTGTGTACAATGCCACAATGCTTTTCGATAGCATTGATCTGTTGTGTGGTCAGGCTTTTGTACGCCTGGGTACTCATTACCATAAATCGTCGGTCGTTGGAGCCCACAACTTGGAGCATGTTCCCTGCAAAATGGTACATCTGTTCTTCGGTGATCTTAATGATTTCCTTTCCATCCATCTTTAGGTGTTCCACGACACTTTTTCTTTCTTTTTTGTCATCGATACAATCCAAACAGATTACGGCAAAGGTCTCCGCCATGGCCATCATTACATTGGTGTGATAAATGGGCAATCGCTTATTGTCCACAGTTTGGTTTGCATGAAAAATCACGGGAAAACAATCAAAATCTTCGCAAAATTCTATAAATAGCTCTTCGTGGGCTCGCTCGGACAAAGCACAATAGGCCTTTTGATTTATGCGGTCCATTAGTATGCTCCCAGTGCCTTCCAAATACACGCCCTCTTCCTCGGCAGATGTATAATCCATAACATTGTTGATCACAAATCCGTTCTGTTCCAACAACTCAAATATATCCTCTCTACGTTCTCTTCTTCGGTTTTCGGCAAACATCGGGTATACACATACTGTTCCGTTATCGTGAAAGGACACCCAGTTATTTGGAAAAATAGAGTCTGGTGTATCCTGCTGCATATTATCATCTATGGTCAATACATTTACGCCCTGCTCCCGAAGCACCTTTACAAATTGATCAAACTCCTGTTGTGCCTTTAGGTTGATTTCGGCTTTTTTTAAATCCGGGTCTTCTTGAAAATAATTGTTGACCGCTGTTTGTTCGTTCATCCTAAAATTAACCGGACGAACCATAAGAATGGTATTGGTAATCTGATTTCTCAATTGCATGAAGTTTTTTGTTGTTCCCCGCAAAAGGGGTTATTTTACTAATTTACGCTCTTACCAAAGGCATGGTGCTACAACGTAACAGCCCCTCCTGTTTGGCAATCTCGGCATAGGGAATTTCTTCCACGGTAAAACCATGGTCACGAAGCCAATTGTTGAGTCTGGTAAAGCTTTTTTCGGATACCACTACCTCTGGCGATATGGAGAAAACATTACTGAACATTTGGTACATTTCCTCTTTATCTATCTCAAAAATGTTATCTGTACCAAAAAAATCAACCAAATATTGATATTCTTCCTCTACCAAAAAACCGTTTTTATGCAAAATAGCTTTGTCCTTACCAACAGGTTGAAAACAACAATCCAAATGCAGGGCATTTTCCTTGGGATCGGTATTGGATTTACGCAGTTCGAAAGACTTTACGGTCTTATGTGGAAACATATCGCGAATAAACTCAACTGCCTCAATATTTGTTCGTGCCGTAATATAGCTAGCATAGTCCGGGCCTGTGTAGGTTCCAATAAAAATATGATCGTTCCATGGCATTACGTCACCACCTTCAATATGCACCTCTTCCGGCGGCCTAATTATTTTATTGGGGTCAATTATATCCAGCACATTATGTATGGCCTCAAATTCCTGCTCTCGATCGGGCAAAATATTGGCATGGAACAATTTGTCCTCTATTACAAAAGCAATATCCCTTGCAAAAATTTGGTTGCAATCTTGGAGGACTTCCGGTCGATATACCTTTACCCCGTACTTGGCAAAAACCTGGGCAAAGGCCTCCATTTCTTTGATCATATCCTCTTCTTTGGGGTAAGTGCCCGCTTTGATATGTTCAATGGATTTTGGATCGTAGGCTTCATCAATAGTGGGTACAGGTCCATTGCTTTGTGCCGTTCCCAGTATAACCTCTTTTAGTGCACTGGTCTCGTTGACCACGTTTAGTTTAATCATATAAGGTTTTTTATGGGTCAAAAATCATAGATGACCACCCTAAAGTAGTGTCCTTTAGGGTATGAGGGCAAATCTAGTGTTTTACTTGATTTTTTTACCCTGACAAAATCAAAAATTCTTTACTGAATACACGGTAGAAATATTAAATCGACAAAATGATGTTATTCTATACGAAATTGTTTATCAAATGCTTAAAAATAGCTTTGAAACCAAAAAACTAATAATTATCAGTTTTCCAATAAATTATATTGACTACATTTGCATTAAGATTTTTCCTACTTATGAAAAAACTACTACTTACATCAGCTATTTTAGCTACCTTATTCATTATTATGGGAAGTATGCATGCGTTCCAAAAAATGAATGATGTCCGTTTATCTTCCAAACCTGATGCCGGTCTACCTTTTGGAGGACAATCCTCCATCAAATACAACGATTGTATTACAGATGCTGATCTACCCACAGTACTACATGGGCATATTCAAAAATTATATGAGCTTCAGTTGGATAGTTCGATCTCCAAAATAGATGCTTCTATAAAAAAGTTTGGGAGATCCATGGACGCTACCTTAAAGAATCTAAGCACGGTGGATGCGCATGAATATATCCATCAATCCTTTGAAAAATCCAAGCACATTATTGCCAATAAAGATATATCCGACCTACAGAAATATTATCATTTGGAAATTATGCGAATTTGCTACGAAAGGGACAAATCGTTGAACCATAATGCCGCAGGCATGTTGTAGTTTAAAGGTTTACCCCATATAAAAAGGGGCGAAACCGCCCCTTTTAATTTTTGTATTGTCCCAAATCTTACCTTTTTTCCAAAGGAACAAAACTTCTTAGGTTTTCTCCTATGTATACCTGTCTTGGCCTTCCGATGGGCTCTTTTCTCAAACGCATTTCTCTCCATTGTGCTATCCAGCCGGGCAGTCTGCCCAACGCGAACATTACGGTAAACATTTCTGTAGGTATGCCCAACGCCCGATAAATGATACCGGAATAAAAATCCACGTTTGGATATAATTTTCTATCTACAAAGTACTGATCTTCCAATGCTTCTTTTTCCAGACCTTTGGCTATGTCCAAAATAGGATCTTCGATACCTAGATTGCCCAACACTTCGTCTGCGGATTTTTTAATGATCTTTGCCCTTGGGTCAAAGTTTTTGTATACACGGTGTCCAAAGCCCATCAAACGGAAGGAATCGTCCTTATCCTTGGCTTTGGCCATATATTTTTTAGTATCGCCTCCATCGGCCTCAATAGCCTCGAGCATTTCTAAAACCGCTTGGTTGGCCCCCCCGTGCAATGGTCCCCAAAGTGCAGAAATACCTGCGGACAGCGATGCGAACAATCCGGCGTGCGAAGAACCCACAATACGAACTGTAGAAGTTGAACAGTTTTGCTCGTGATCAGCGTGTAAAATCAAAAGTTTATCTAGGGCATCAATGGCAATAGGGTCTCTTTTATACTCTTGATTAGGTCTTTTGAACATCATTTTATGGATGTTCTCAACATACCCCAAGGTATCGTCTCCATAATCCAACGGAAGACCTTTTTTCTTGCGCATGGCCCAAGCGACCAACACTGGGAACTTGGCCAAAATACGGACTATGGAATTGTACATGGCGGATTCCGAGGATACATCTACGCAAGATGGATTGAACGCCACCAAAGCACTGGTCAACGAGGATAACACCCCCATTGGGTGAGCCGATTTTGGAAAGCCATCCAAGATTTTCTTCATTTCTTCATCAACTTGGGACTCTTCCTTGATATCGCTATGGAATTTCTCCAATTGTTCTTTATTAGGCAGTTCACCAAATATTAATAGGTAGGCTACTTCCAAAAAGTCGGCTTTCTCTGCTAAATCTTCAATGGAATATCCACGATATCTTAAAATACCTTGCTCGCCATCCAAAAAAGTAATGGCACTTTCGCACGAGCCCGTATTTTTATATCCGGGGTCTATCGTCACCATTCCTGTTGCGGCCCTCAAGGTTTTAATATCTATGGCCAATTCATCTTCAGTACCTTTGATCACAGGGAATTCATACCTTTCTCCCCCATATTCGAGTATAGCTTTATCCGACATTTTATATTTTAATAGATTAGTAAAAATTGATTGCGAAAATTACGAAAAAGCACTGCCATTAACAATTTACAGACCCTTTTTGTGCTGATATTAACGCTAAAATGATATAGGAAAAATAACCTAATCCAATTTATAGAGCAGTTTGTAATACTCGTCCGCTGATTTCTTCCATGTAAAACGTTTTCTACGCGCAGCGGATTGGATTTTTTTCCAGGTAGGTTTGTCGTTTTCGAACACATCTAGTGCCTCATCCAGAGTCTGGATCATGCTGGAAATTTTCTCGTCGTAGCTTTCCCCATCAAAGGCAAAACCGGTTTTCATGTGTTCAACGGTATCCTTTAGCCCCCCGGTATGGTGCACAAGGCATGGATTTCCGTTCCGCATGGCCAACATCTGGCTAATTCCACAAGGTTCAAACAGACTGGGCATGAAATACAGGTCCGATTCCAAATAAATGGAATCGATCAACTTTTCCGACTGACCATTGGTGAAAATAAAGTTTTTGTGCTCGTAGCTCAATTTTCTAAAAAGCTCTTCGTATTCCGGTGCACCCGTTCCCAACAGCATAAAAATTCCGTCGACTTTCTCCAATCGTTTCAAAATTTCTACAAATGCTTCGGGAGATCGCATAAAAAAGTAAAACTTTTGCTCGGTCAACCGTGCCACACTCGAAGCGATGAACTTAGGGTTTTCGTCCACATATGCCATTATTTTCTCCCCGGTGTGTGCCAAAAAATCGGCCTTGTATTTTTTGGATTCCTCTTGCAACCATCTAAACAAAGCCTTTACCGTATTGCGATAAATATTTCCTTTCTTCTCCTTGTTGATGTTCTTATAATTACATCCGTTCAAAATACCGAACAAACGTCCTTCTTGATCCGCTTTCTGTAGGTCTTTTTCCAACCCTTCGCCACCAATAAACTCCGGTGGGGAACTTGGCAGTAGCACATCTTCTTTATAGGATGGTGAAACGGTATGTACAGCATCTGCAAATCGAATACCTACGGCCATAAGGTTAATGCAATCCTGATATCGGTAATCCATCAACTTTTGATAGTCCAACGGTACACTGGGGAACCAGTTTTTTACCGAAGAATAATTGCCATCGAACGGACGAATTCCCTGTATTGCCAAATTGTGGATGCTATACACTATGCGTATGTCCTTTAAATTGGTATACTCTATGTGATATTCCCTTAAGAACAAAAGCAGACTGGAATGCCAGTCGTGTAAATGTACAATGTCCACATCGCCAAAGGCACCTTGCTTTATGGCTTCTGCAACCGCTGTACAAAATATAATGTATTTAATGGCGTCGGTGTAAAACGGCTCTTCTGGGTCGTTGTGGTAGATGTGTGCAATATCACCAGCTTCTATCTCAGGATGATGGAGCACATAATGAAATATATTGGGAAATTCTTTTTTAGGTTTTACTTCGTACAACTCCGCAGTGTAGGCCATGCCCCGCAATGAAAAATTCAGGGTAGTCCGTGGCAATCCCCCATGATGTAGTCTGGAATAGGCCGGAACAACCACGTGCACTTTATCTCCACGCTCCGAAATTTGTCTCGGTACATCGCGAACCACATCGCCCATGCCCCCGGCTTTACAGTTTTCCAAAGCATCGTTTTCGGCGGCGACAAAAAGAAAGTTGTTCATGTAGTAGAATTTGATATGGTAGTTTAGTGCACCCTTAATTTAACCAAAGTTTGTTACTGAAACAAAAAAAAGCCTTTCCGAAACGGAAAAGGCTTTTTTAATGCTAAGTAATCATTATGATTATTTTACTTTGAATGCTTTTTCTTGTGGATAGTAGGCCACATCTCCCAACTCTTCTTCAATTCTCAACAGTTGGTTGTATTTGGCCATACGATCACTTCGAGAAGCGGAACCGGTCTTGATCTGACCTGTGTTCAAAGCTACTGCCAAATCAGCAATGGTATTGTCTTCGGTTTCACCAGATCTATGGGACATTACGGAAGTATATCCTGCATTCTTGGCCATATTTACGGCTGCAATGGTTTCCGTTAATGTACCAATTTGATTTACTTTGATCAAAATAGAATTGGCAATACCGTTCTCGATACCACGGGACAAACGCTCTACGTTGGTCACGAATAGATCATCGCCTACCAATTGTACCTTATCACCGATTTTGTCGGTCAGCATCTTCCAACCGTCCCAATCGTTCTCGTCCATTCCGTCTTCTATGGAAATTATTGGATATTTTTCGCAAAGATCGGCCAAGTATTGGGCCTGTTCTTCGGATGTTCTGACCATTCCCTTATCTCCTTCGAACTTGGTATAATCGTATTTGCCGTCCACGTAGAATTCCGCAGACGCGCAATCCAATGCGATCATGATCTCATCACCCAATTTGTAGCCAGCTTTTTCCACCGCTTTTCCGATAGTATCCAAAGCATCTTCGGTACCACCTTCCAAGGTTGGGGCGAACCCTCCTTCATCTCCCACTGCAGTACTCAAATTACGATCGTGCAATACTTTTTTAAGGTTATGGAAGATCTCTGTCCCCATTTGCATGGCATGGCTAAAATCCTTGGCCTTAACGGGCATCACCATAAACTCTTGGAACGCAATGGGAGCATCGGAGTGCGAACCTCCATTTATAATGTTCATCATTGGAACTGGAAGTGTGTTGGCACTTACGCCGCCCACGTAGCGGTACAACGGCATACCCAATTCATTGGCTGCCGCTTTGGCAACTGCCAAGGAAACCCCCAGTATGGCATTTGCTCCCAATTTTGATTTGTTCGGCGTGCCATCCAGCTCGATCATTGTCTGGTCGATGTAATTCTGTTCAAAAACAGAAGTACCGATCAATTCTTCGGCTATCAGGGTATTTACATTGTTTACTGCATTACCTACTCCTTTACCCATAAAGGAATTGCCACCATCGCGCAACTCAACGGCTTCATGCTCTCCGGTAGAGGCTCCAGAAGGCACTGCCGCCCTTCCCATAATTCCATTTTCTGTTACGACATCTACTTCTACTGTCGGGTTCCCTCTGGAATCCAATATCTGTCTTGCATGAATGTTGATAATGATGCTCATTTTACTACTATATTTTTAGTTGTGATTATTGGGCTAAGATACAAAAGGTGCTGTTTTTAATTCCATGATAATCCTCACAAAACGCACATATTTACTTAAAAATAAAACTATATCGTTTTAGTTTTTCCTAGCCTTGATCAAATCAAAGAACTGGTCGAACAAATAATCTGCATCGTGTGGACCTGGGCTTGCTTCTGGGTGATATTGTACCGAGAAAACATCTTTGTTCTTCATTTTTATTCCTGCCACCGTCTGGTCGTTCAAATGGGTATGTGTAATTTCCAGTTCGGCGTTGGCCTCTGTCTCTTCCCTATTCACGGCAAATCCATGGTTTTGCGAAGTGATCTCACCCTTACCGGTCATTAAATTTAGTATCGGGTGGTTGATTCCCCTGTGGCCATTGTGCATTTTATAGGTGGATACTCCGTTGGCCAATGCCAATACTTGGTGCCCCAAACAGATTCCGAACAATGGCTTGTCGGAAGCGATCATTTCTTTGGTTGCTGCAACGGCATCTGTCAAAGGCTCTGGGTCACCTGGTCCGTTTGATATAAAATATCCATCGGGGTTCCATTCCTTCATTTCCGAATACGACGTGTTGTATGGGAAGACTTTAATGTACGCTCCTCTTTTTGCCAGGTTTCTTAGGATATTCTTTTTGATTCCGATATCCAAAGCGGAAATTTTAATATCCGCATTTTCATCTCCATAGAAATATGGTTCTTTTGTGGATACTTTGGAAGATAGTTCCAGACCTTCCATGCTTGGCACTTGCTTCAACTCCTCTTTTAGAGCTTCGATTTCGTCAACTCTAGTGGAAATCAATGCGTTCATGGCTCCATTGTCCCTAATGTAGCTTACCAAAGCACGGGTATCTACATCGGAGATGGCCAAAAGGTTATTGTTGTCCAAGAAATCCAAAAGGCTCATAGTGGCGTCTGGTCTTGAATATTCGTAACTGAAATTTTTACAGATCAGACCTGCAATCTTAACAGAATCCGATTCCACTTCGTCCAAATGGGCTCCGTAATTGCCAATGTGCGCGTTAGTGGTCACCATTAATTGACCGTAATAGGATGGATCGGTAAAAATCTCTTGATAACCGGTCATCCCGGTGTTGAAACATACTTCTCCTACTGCGGTACCTTCTCTACCTCCGACTGCCTTTCCATAAAAAATGGTTCCATCGGCCAACAAAATCAACGCTTTTTTCTTTGTGTGATACTTCATTTCGTGCTCTAGTTTCAGTTATGACAAAAAAACATAAAAAAAGGATAAGTTTTCACTTATCCTTTTTCCTAAAATACAATAGTTAATAACATTCTTCTTATTCTTCAGAATCGTCAGTTTTTGTTTCAGCTGCCGGGGCCGGTGCTTCAACTTTTTTAGCTCCACCACCTCTTCTGCTTCTTCTGGTCGATTTCTTCTTAGGTTTACCTGCATTGTACAGCTCGTTGAAATCTACCAGCTCGATCATTGCCATATCGGCATTATCTCCCAATCGGTTTCCTAACTTAATAATTCTAGTGTAACCTCCAGGTCTGTCGCCAACTTTCTCAGCAACTGTACCGAACAATTCGGTTACAGCCTCTTTACTTCTCAAGTTACTGAAAACAACCCTTCTGTTGTGTGTACCTTTTTCGGTAGTCTGGTTGTTCTCGGTCTTGGCTTTGGTGATCAAAGGCTCGATAAACCTTTTCAACGCTTTGGCTTTTGCAACCGTTGTGTTGATTCTTTTATGTTCTATTAGGGAACAGCCCATGTTGGCCAACATTGCCTTTCTGTGTGCGGCAGTTCTACCTAAATGATTAAACTTCTTTCCGTGTCTCATTGTTCTAAGTTATCATCTTGCTACCAAATCCTTTTGTATGAGGAGAGCAAAATATGATTGTTAATCTTTATCTAATTTGTATTTGGAAAGGTCCATACCAAATTGTAGGCCTTTATTAATGACCAATTCTTCCAATTCGGTCAATGATTTTTTACCGAAGTTTCTGAACTTCATCAAATCGTTTTTATTGAATGATACCAAATCCCCCAAAGTATCCACCTCGGCAGCTTTAAGACAGTTCAGAGCCCTTACGGACAAATCCATGTCCACTAATTTGGTCTTCAACAATTGGCGCATGTGCAATGATTCCTCATCATAAGTCTCTGTCTGGGCAATTTCATCGGCCTCAAGGGTGATGCGCTCATCGGAGAACAGCATAAAGTGGTGAATCAAAACTTTGGCGGCCTCGGTCAATGCATCTTTTGGGTGGATAGAACCATCGGTAATGATTTCAAAAACCAATTTTTCGTAATCGGTCTTTTGCTCTACCCTATAGTTTTCGATGCTGTATTTTACATTCTTTATCGGAGTGTAAACAGAATCCACTGAAATTGTGCCCAGAGGGGCATTGGATTTTTTGTTTTCTTCCGCTGGAACATAACCACGACCTTTTTCTATAACGATTTCCATGTTGATGCTCACTTTCGGATCCATGTTGCAAATAACCAAGTCCGGGTTAAGGACTTGATATCCGGAGATGAACTTTTGGAAGTCACCAGCGGTCATTTGCTCCTTTCCGCTAACGGAAATGGATACGGTTTCGCTCTCAACATCATCAATCTGTCTTTTGAACCTAACTTGTTTTAGGTTCAGTATAATTTCTGTAACGTCTTCAACAACGCCTGGTATAACAGAAAATTCATGTTCAACTCCATCTATGCGCACAGAAGTGATGGCAAAACCTTCCAAAGAGGAAAGCAAAACCCTTCTCAGCGCATTCCCAACTGTTAATCCATATCCAGGTTCCAAAGGACGAAATTCGAATTTCCCCTCGAAATCTGTTGAATCGATCATTATAACTTTATCGGGCTTCTGAAAATTAAGTAATGCCATAATTGGATTAATGTTGAATTCTTATTTAGAGTATAATTCGACTATCAGTTGCTCCTTGATATTCTCAGGGATCTGAAGTCTTTCTGGAACAGCAACGTAAGTACCTTCTTTCTTTTCAGAGTTCCAAGTGATCCATTCGTAAACACTGCTATTGTTAGCCAAAGAATCTACGATGGACTGTACTGATTTAGATTTTTCCCTAACACCAACTACATCTCCTGCTTTTAGTGAATAGGATGGAATGTTAACAACATTTCCGTTTACGGTAATGTGACGGTGCGAAACCAATTGGCGCGCGCCTCTTCTTGATGGTGAAATTCCCATTCTGAAAACTACGTTGTCCAAACGAGACTCGCACAATTGAAGCAATACCTCACCGGTTACTCCTTCTTTTCTTTTCGCCTCGGCAAACAGGTTACGGAATTGCTTTTCCAAAATACCGTATGTGTATTTTGCTTTTTGCTTTTCCATTAACTGGATTGCGTATTCAGATTTCTTACCACGACGTCTGTTGTTACCGTGTTGTCCTGGAGGATAATTTTTCTTTTCGAACGACTTATCGTCTCCGAAAATCGCTTCTCCAAATTTTCTAGCGATTTTTGTTTTTGGTCCTGTGTATCTTGCCATCTTCTATTTATTTGAAAGTGCGATTATGAATTAAGGCTTATCCTTCGATAATCTAACTGCACCTTCGGGTGAAGACCCTTTTTAGGGGGCCCGTTAAACAATATAATTGATAATTAAACTCTTCTTCTTTTCGGTGGTCTACATCCGTTGTGCGGCAATGGAGTAACATCTACGATCTCTGTTACTTCGATTCCTGCATTGTGAATGGAACGTATAGCTGATTCTCTACCGTTACCTGGTCCTTTTACATAAACCTTCACTTTTCTCAGTCCTGCTTCGTGAGCAACCTTGGCACAATCTTCTGCTGCAACCTGTGCTGCGTATGGAGTGTTCTTTTTAGAGCCTCGGAAACCCATTTTACCTGCGGATGACCATGATATAACATCACCTTTCTTATTGGTAAGTGAAATAATGATGTTGTTGAAAGATGCAACAACATGCGCCTCTCCGGTAGATTCTACTACTACCTTGCGCTTCTTTGCTGTTTTGGTACTTGCCTTTGCCATATTTTTTAGTTTCTAGTGTTAGCTTTTTGGTTATTGGAATCCTAGACTTTTACATTTCAAACAGATTCTTCTAACGTCTAAATACTAATGACTATATATTATTTAGTTGCTTTTTTCTTGTTGGCAACTGTTTTTCTTTTTCCTTTTCTGGTCCTAGAGTTGTTTTTGGTACGTTGACCTCTCAATGGCAATCCGGATCTGTGACGAATTCCACGGTAACAACCGATGTCCATCAAACGCTTGATGTTCATTTGGGTCTCTGAACGAAGTTCTCCTTCTATGGTGTAGGCACCAACAGCTTCCCTGATTTTTCCGATTTCATCGTCGGTCCAATCTGAAACCTTGGTATCTTCACTTACTTGGGCCGCCGCCAAAATTTCCTTCGCCCTGCTTTTACCTACCCCGAAGATATAGGTAAGCGAAATAACGCCACGCTTTTGTTTAGGTATATCTACCCCTGCAATTCTTGCCATAATTACCCTTGTCTTTGTTTAAATCTAGGATTCTTTTTGTTGATTACATACAATCTGCCCTTTCTGCGAACAATCTTGCAGTCGGCACTTCTCTTCTTTATTGATGCTCTTACTTTCATGTAACTAGTATCTATACGTAATTCTTGCTTTTGTTAAATCGTATGGACTCATTTCCAACTTTACCTTATCCCCGGGAAGCAACTTAATATAGTGCATCCGCATTTTTCCGGAGATGTGCGCCGTTACCACGTGTCCGTTTTCCAATTCTACCCTGAACATTGCATTGGACAATGCTTCAATAATAGTCCCGTCTTGTTCTATTGCTGGCTGCTTTGCCATAAATTATGCTACTTTTCTGTTTTTACCGGTTTTCATTAAGCCATCGTAATGTCTGTTCAACAAATAAGAATTTACTTGCTGTACCGTATCAATAGCTACACCTACCATAATCAACAGTGATGTACCTCCATAAAACAATGCCCAACCTGCCTGTACATCCATCAACTTTACCACTACTGCCGGCAATACTGCCAAAAGTGCCAAAAAGATGGAACCAGGAAATGTAATCAAGGACATTATCTTGTCCAAATAGTTTCCGGTTTCTTTCCCTGGACGAATGCCCGGGATAAAACCACCACTTCTTTTCAGATCATCGGCCATTTTGTTCGTAGGCACGGTAATCGCTGTGTAGAAGTAGGTAAATATTATGATCAACACTGCAAACAGTATGTTGTAGGCCAATCCGAATATATCGGCAAATTGAACCTCCATCCATTGTCCTGCTGCGGTGTCGTTAAATGTTCTACCAATTAAACTTGGCGCGAACATAATTGCCTGTGCAAAGATAATGGGCATTACTCCAGATGCATTCAACTTAAGTGGAATGTACTGACGTGCTCCCATCACGTTCTTTTCGTATCCTCCAGAAGCTGTTCTTCTTGCGTACTGTACCGGAATCTGCCTTACAGCCATTGTTAAATACACACTGGCCAAGATAACCAAGAACCAAACAATCACCTCTATCAACATAAACATGATTCCACCGGTATTGTTGGTTGTTCTTGATACGAATTCCTGTGCAAACGCTTGTGGCAATGTTGCAATGATACCGACCATAATCAACAAGGAAATACCGTTTCCGATTCCCTTGTCGGTGATTTTCTCACCCAACCACATGGCAAACACACACCCTGTTACCAATATAATAACAGCTGGAACGATAAAATCCAAGCCCTTACCCAAAACAAAAGCACTGTCCGGTACACCTAGGGCGCCAAGACCGTACAAATAGGCAGGGGCTTGAACAATACAGATACCGATGGTTAACCAACGGGTAATCTGGTTTATGGTTTTTCTACCACTTTCTCCTTCCTTTTGTAGTTTTTGAAGGTAGGGAATCGCTATTCCCATCAACTGCACCACAATGGAAGCGGAGATGTAGGGCATAATACCCAAAGCGAACACCGAAGCATTCGCAAAAGCACCACCCGTAAAAGCATTCAGAATACCCAAGATACCATTTTCAGTGTTCGAGGATAATTGGGCCAACTGGGCGGTATCAATACCGGGAAGTACAACTTGCGCACCGAATCGGTACACCAACAATAAACCCAATGTTAGGATAATGCGTTGTCTTAGTTCTTCTATCTTCCAGATATTTGATATGGTCTCAATAAATTTCTTCATGCTATAATTCTTATAAACTTATTGCTTCACCTCCTGCCGACTCGATAGCAGCTTTAGCGGAAGCAGTAAATTTATGTACAGATACTTTTAGCGCTGCTTTTAATTCACCATCGCCCAATATCTTTACCAAATCGTTTTTATGTGCCAATCCGTTCTCCACAAGAATGTCCAAGGTAACAACATCTTTAATGGTTCCTTTGTCCACCAATTCTTGTAGTTTGCCCAAATTGATCCCTGTGTACTCTTTTCTGTTGATATTGGTGAAACCAAACTTGGGTACACGTCTTTGCAATGGCATCTGACCACCTTCGAAACCAATCTTTTTGGAATACCCCGATCTAGACTTGGCTCCTTTGTGCCCACGTGTTGCAGTTCCTCCTTTACCGGAACCTTCTCCACGTCCTACACGTTTTCCTTCTTTGTGCACAGCGCCATCCGCTGGTTTTAGATTATTCAAATCCATGTGCCTTTATATTTTAAGCTTCCTCTGTGGAAACCAAGTGTTTTACCTTATTTACCATTCCAAGGATACTAGGAGTTGCTTCGTGCTCAACCACCTGTCCGATTTTCTTTAGTCCAAGAGCCTCCAAAGTTCTTTTTTGGTTCTGTGGCTTTTTGATGCCGCTCTTTATTTGTGTAACTTTAATCTTTGACATAATATCCTCTATTTATCCTTTAAAGACTTTTTCCAAAGAAATTCCCCTCTGTTTTGCAACGGTATCCGCACTTCTTAGTTGCAACAATGCATCAAAAGTAGCTTTTACCACGTTGTGCGGGTTGGAAGAACCTTGGGATTTAGAAAGTACGTCCTGTACACCTACAGCTTCCAATACGGCCCTTACAGCTCCACCGGCAATTACCCCGGTACCGTGCGATGCAGGCTTAATGAATACTCTAGCTCCACCGAACTTTCCTTTTTGCTCGTGAGGCAGCGTGCCTTTGTTCAATGGAATACGAACCAAGTTCTTTTTGGCATCCTCGATAGCTTTGGCGATGGCCGTTGCTACTTCTTTGGATTTACCCAAACCATGTCCTACTACTCCGTTTTCATCACCAACCACAACAATTGCTGAAAAACCAAAGGCTCTACCACCTTTTGTTACCTTGGTAACCCTTTGTACTCCAACCAAACGGTCTTTCAACTCCAGTCCACCCGGCTTTACTGTTTCTACGTTTTTGTAATTCTGGTACATAGTTTATTAAAATTTTAGTCCGGCTTCCCTAGCTCCTTCAGCCAATGATTTTACTCTTCCGTGATATAGGTTTCCTCCCCTATCAAAAGCAACAGTTTCAACACCTAGCTTAAGAGCCTTTTCGGCTATGGCCTTACCCACGTTGGTCGCTACTTCGGACTTGGTTCCCTTGGCATCGACATCTTTATCCCTGGATGAAGCTGCCGCCAAAGTTACACCTTTATTGTCGTCAATCAACTGGGCGTATATTTCTTTATTGCTTCTGAATACAGACAACCTTGGTCTTGCTTCAGTTCCGAAGGAAACTTTTCGTATTCTTCTTCGGATGCGTAATTTTCTTTCAGTCTTAGATAATCCCATAGTCTTAATTATTAAGCTGATTTACCTGCTTTTCTTCTTAATTGCTCACCTACAAACTTCACTCCTTTTCCTTTGTAAGGTTCTGGCTTACGGAAAGATCTGATCTTGGCGGCCACCTGACCTACCAATTGCTTGTCGTGAGATGTTAGTTTTACAATAGGGTTTTTCCCTTTTTCGGAGATGGTCTCGATCTTTACTTCGGGAGCAATGTCCAGAACAATGTTATGAGAGAATCCGAGTGCCAAATCCAATTTTTGTCCTTGGTTGCTGGCTCTGTAACCAACGCCTACAAGTTCCAATTCCTTGGTCCATCCATTGGAAACACCTTCTACCATATTATTGATAAGAGCTCGGTATAAACCATGTTTTGATTTATGATCTTTGTCGTCGGAGGCTCTTTCTAAAACAACACTTCCGTCCTCGACTTTGATGTCGATTCCCGAAAATTCTTGTGTAAGCTCACCCATTTTACCTTTTACAGTAACCGTGGAGTCTTTCACTTCTACAGTGACTCCATCAGGAATGTTTACTGGACTGTTACCTATTCTAGACATTTTTCTTCTCTTTTCTCAATTAATATACGTAGCACAATACTTCACCACCTACGTTCTCCTGTTGGGCCTGCTTGCTTGTCATAACACCATGTGATGTTGATACAATGGCAATTCCCAATCCGTTCAGAACTCTAGGTAAATCGTTAGAGCCTGAATACTTACGCAGACCGGGCTTACTTACCCTCTGCAATTTTTTTATGATGGGTTCTTTGGTCAACTTGTCGTACTTAAGGGCTATTTTAATGTTCCCTTGTACTTTATCGTCCTCGAACTTATAGCTCAAAATATATCCTTGATCGAACAATATTTTGGTAATCTGTCTCTTTAGATTGGAACCTGGGATATCTACAACCCTATGACCTGCCTTGTTGGCATTTCTCAATCTGGTCAAATAATCTGAAATTGGATCTGTAAGCATTTCTTTTCTTTATCTAAATTACCAACTTGCCTTTTTAACTCCTGGAATTAGACCTTTATTGGCCATTTCCCTGAACATAACCCTAGATACACCGAAGTTTCTCATGTAACCACGTGGTCTACCAGTTAGTTTACAACGGTTTCTCATACGAACAGGAGAAGCATTCTTTGGCAACCTTTGCAAAGCCTCATAATCTCCCGCTTCTTTTAGAGCCTTTCTTTTCTCGGCGTATTTTTCTACCATTTTAGCCCTTTTTCTCTCGCGGGCTTTCATTGATTCCTTGGCCATTCTAGTTCTTTTTAAAGGGTACTCCCAGTTCGGTTAACAATGATTTTGCTTCTTTATCAGTTTCAGCGGAGGTCACAAACGTGATGTCCATACCATTGATCCTGTTAATTCTGTCGATATTGATTTCTGGAAAGATGATTTGCTCGGTAACTCCCAAATTGTAGTTACCTCTACCGTCGAAACCTGTGGCTTTAACTCCTGAGAAATCACGCACCCTTGGAAGGGCACTTGTGATCAATCTATCCAAAAATTCGTACATGCGTTCTCCTCTAAGGGTTACTTTGGCCCCGATCGGCATACCTTTTCTTAATTTAAAGGTAGCCACATCCTTTTTAGATAGGGTCGCAACCGCTTTTTGACCTGTAATATTGGTCAACTCGTCCACAGCGTGATCGATTAGTTTTTTATCGGAAACAGCAGCACCTACTCCTCGGCTAACCACTATTTTCTGCAACTTGGGAACTTGCATTACATTTTTGTAACCAAATTCTTCGGTCAGCGCCTTGATCACGCGCTCCTTGTATTCTTGCTTTAATCTTGGAATGTAACTCATGACTAAATTACTTCATTGGATTTTTTGGAAAACCTTACTTTTTTCCCGTCCCTTACTTCGTACCCAACACGAGTTGCCTCGCCAGATTTTGGGTCGATTAAGGAAAGATTGGAAATGTGTATAGGGGCCTCCTTTTTTGTTATGCCTCCTTGAGGGTTGTTCGCACTTGGCTTTTCGTGCTTGGACACCTCGTTGATGCCTTCTACGATAGCCTTGTTCTTTTCACGGTCTACTTTAAGTACTTTACCTTCGCTGCCTTTGTGGTCTCCCGCAATGACTTTTACCGTATCCCCTGTTTTTATTTTCAACTTCATCTTTCTGATATTTCTGTTATAGCACTTCAGGCGCCAATGAAACAATCTTCATGAATTGTCTGTCCCTCAACTCTCTTGCAACAGGACCGAACACACGAGTTCCTCTCATCTCCCCTGTCGGGTTCAACAACACACATGCGTTGTCATCGAAACGGATGTAAGAACCGTCAGGCCTTCTCACTTCTTTCTTGGTTCTAACAACAACTGCTGTAGAAACAGAACCTTTTTTTACAGTACCGTTTGGAGTGGCTTCTTTTACGGTAACAACAATTTTGTCACCCAAAGAAGCATATCTTCTTTTTGTTCCTCCTAGTACGCGGATGGTCAAAACTTCTTTTGCACCGGTATTGTCCGCAACTCTTAATCTTGATTCTTGCTGTACCATAATTATTTAGCTCTTTCTAGGATTTCTACCAACCTCCAGCATTTTGTTTTGCTCAATGGTCGTGTTTCCATTATTTTAACGGTATCACCTTCGTTGCAATCGTTCTTCTCGTCGTGCGCAACATATTTTTTGGTCTTCAGAACGAACTTCCCGTACATGGGGTGCTTCACTCTTTTTACCTCAGAAACCACTATCGATTTCTCCATTTTGTTGCTGGTAACAACGCCTATTCTTTCTTTTCTTAAATTTCTGTTTTCCATAAGGCAGAACCGATTATTGTAATTCCCTTTTAGTTAATTCAGTTGCAAGTCTTGCTACCGTCCTTCTAGTCTTCCTGATCTGTAAAGGATTTTCCAAAGGCGTAACGGCATGGGCCATCTTAAGATCGGCGTGTTGTTTTTTGAACTCGGCCAATCTCTCCTTTAGCTCTTCAATTGAAAGTTCTTTTATTTCTGATTGTCTCATCTTTCTTCTCAATTAAAAATTAGGCGGAATAATCCCTTGCTACAACAAACTTGGTCTTCACCGGAAGTTTTTGTGCCGCAAGCCTTAAGGCTTCCTGGGCAATCTCCTTTGGTACACCGGCAACCTCGAACATGATTCTACCCGGCTTTACCACGGCTACCCAATATTCCGGAGCACCTTTACCTTTACCCATACGAACCTCAAGAGGTTTTTTGGTGATGGGCTTGTCCGGGAATATTTTGATCCATAACTGACCTTGTCTCTTCATGTATCTTGTCGCAGCGATACGCGCAGCCTCTATCTGACGGGAAGTAATGAAGTGTGAATCCATGGACTTGATACCGAACATTCCATTGGAAAGTTGGTGCCCTCTCTGGGAGTTACCCTTCATACGCCCTTTCTGGGCCTTACGAAATTTTGTTCTTTTTGGCTGTAACATTTTACCTTACTTTATCTTAATTACTTTCTACGACGGGATTTCTTGTTATCCTTGCCGCCTTTTCCTTGACTTTTGCTCAATCCTACAAGTGGTGAAAGCTCTCTTTTTCCATACACCTCTCCTTTCATGATCCAAACTTTGATACCCAATCTACCATAAGTAGTATGAGCTTCGTGCAAAGCGTAGTCCACATCTGCACGGAAAGTAGACAATGGAATTCTTCCTTCTTTGTAGGACTCGGAACGTGCCATTTCTGCACCGTTCAATCGTCCGGAAATCTGAATCTTGATACCTTCGGCATTCATACGCATTGCTGCGGCGATCGCCATTTTAATGGCTCTCCTGTATGAAATTCTGCTCTCGATCTGTCTTGCAACACTGGCAGCGACCAAATTTGCATCAAGCTCAGGTCTCTTTATTTCGTGTATATTGATCTGAACTTCCTTATTGGTGATCTTCTTAAGCTCTTCCTTAAGTTTATCTACCTCTTGACCACCTTTACCGATTATGATACCAGGTCTGGATGTGGTAATGGTAATCGTGATCAATTTTAAGGTTCTCTCAATTATAATCCTTGATACACTGGCTTTGGCCAAACGCGCATAAAGGTATTTTCTGATCTTATCGTCTTCAGCCAGTTTATCGCCGTAATCATTTCCTCCGTACCAGTTGGATTCCCATCCTCTGATAATTCCTAAGCGATTTCCTATTGGATTGGTCTTCTGTCCCATATTATTCTTCTAGCTTTGAACGTTGTTATTGGCCTCCAAGATCATGGTTACATGATTGGAACGCTTTCTAATTCTATGTGCCCTACCTTGCGGAGCTGGTCTCAATCGCTTCAACATGGTTCCCCCATCTACACGGATCTCTTTAATATAAAGATCCGCAGCTTCGATATCGGCACCTTCATTTTTAGCTTCCCAGTTTGCAATCGCAGAAAGTAAAAGCTTTTCCAATTTTCTGGATGCCTCTTTAGGGTTAAACCTTAAGGTTGCCAAGGCCATCTCAATTTGCTTACCTCTTACCAAGTCAGCGACCAAACGCATTTTTCTTGGAGAAGTTGGGCAATTGTTAAGCTTTGCAATAGCAAGTTGCTTTTTTTCTTCTTTTAACCTTTCGGCCATTTGTCTTTTACGAACTCCCATAGCTTACTTACTTTTTACCTTTGTTTTTAGCCCCTGCATGACCTCTAAACGATCTTGTAGGTGAAAATTCCCCTAATTTGTGGCCCACCATGTTCTCGGTTACAAATACAGGAACAAATTGTCTCCCATTGTGTACCGCGATGGTCTGCCCAACAAAGTCCGGCGTTATCATAGAGGCCCTAGACCACGTTTTGATAACTGATTTCTTACCTGATTCTATATTGGCCTGGACTTTTTTCTCCAGACTAAAATGAACGTATGGTCCTTTTTTTAACGAACGTGCCATTTACTTTTCTTTTATTTCTTTCTACGTTCTATGATATATCTATTGGTGTCCTTGGTCTTGGAACGGGTTCTAAATCCTTTTGCAGGAATACCGTTCTTAGATCTTGGATGACCTCCTGAAGCCCTACCTTCACCACCTCCCATTGGGTGATCCACAGGGTTCATAGCTACTGGTCTGGTTCTTGGTCTTCTACCCAACCATCTGCTTCTACCAGCTTTACCGGATACAAGCAATTGGTGGTCGGAGTTGGAAACTGCACCGATGGTAGCCAAACAAGTAGCCAACACCATTCTAGTTTCCCCCGAAGGCAATTTAAGGGTTACAAACTTACCGTCTTTTGCCATCAACTGAGCAAATGTACCTGCACTACGAGCCATAATAGCTCCTTGACCAGGCCTTAACTCTATACAAGAGACAATAGTACCCAAAGGAACCTCACTCAAAGGAAGTGCATTTCCTATTTCGGGTGCAGATCCGGTACCAGACTGGATTTTTTGCCCAACCTGCATACCATTTTGCGCCACTACATACCTTTTCTCTCCATCCTTGTATTCTACCAAGGCGATAAACGCAGTTCTGTTGGGATCATATTGTATAGACACCACAGTGGCCTCTACACCTTGCTTATCCCTTTTGAAATCGATGATTCGATATCTTCTCTTATGACCACCACCTCTGTGACGCATGGTCATTTTTCCTTGACTGTTCCTACCACCTGACTTTTTTAACGGAGCAAGCAAGCTTTTCTCCGGCTTATCAGTAGTAATCGCGTCAAATCCGTTTACTACTCTAAAACGCTGCCCAGGGGTTATCGGTTTTAATTTTCTAACTGACATTTCTCGTCTTTATAGATTACTGTAAAAATCAATAATATCGCCTTCAGCCACATCAACAATTGCCTTTTTCCTAACATTTGTCTTACCGTGCTGAATTCCGGTTTTTGTATAACGACTCTTACGCGTTGGACCATATATCATGGTTCTTACCTTTTCAACAGAAACACCATAAGTAGCTTCTACAGCTTCCTTGATCTCCAACTTATTGGCTTTCGGATCAACATAGAAACCATAGCGATTGAAAAGCTCGCTGTCAGCGGTCATTTTCTCCGTAATTATCGGTTTTATCAACACACTCATGATTCTCTTATTTCTTTAGGTTCGATTCAATTCCTTCCAAAGCGCTTTCGGTCAAGACCAAACTAGTTGCATTAACTATTTTGTAAGTGTTTAATTCTGAGCCAGTTACGACTTCAGAGCGCTCCAAATTACGCGACGACAAATATACGTTATTATTTGTATCGCCCAACACTATAAGGGACTTTTTCTTTTCTATCCCCAAGGAAGACAAGAAATTAACGAAGTCCTTGGTCTTTGGAGCTTCAAAACTGAAGTCCTCCACAACCACCAAGGATTGCTCTTTAGACTTCATGCTCAAGGCCGATTTTCTGGCCAATCGCTTCATGTTCTTGTTCAACTTTTGGGTATAATCCTTTGGTCTTGGACCAAAAATCCTACCACCACCCCTAAAAACAGGTGATTTGATACTTCCCGCCCTTGCGGTACCGGTACCTTTTTGTTTTTTGATCTTTCTGGTACTACCAGCGATTTCAGCTCTCTCCTTGGCTTTGTGCGTTCCTTGCCTTTGATGGGCCAAGTACTGCTTAACATCCAAATAAATAGCGTGCTCGTTAGGCTCTATCGCGAAAACATCGTCAGAAAGCTCTACCTTTCTACCTGTTTCTTTTCCGTTGATATCTAATACTGCAACCTTCATTACTTCTCAATTGTTACGTAAGCATTCTTATGACCTGGAACACATCCTTTGACAACCAAAAGATTTTTCTCAGGAACCACTTTCAATACTCTCAAGTTTTGAACTGTCACTCTTTCACCACCCATTCTACCGGCCATACGAAGACCTTTAACAACTTTAGAAGGGTAAGATGCCGCACCGATGGAACCTGGAGCCCTCAATCTATTGTGCTGACCGTGTGTCGCTTGTCCAACTCCACCAAAACCATGACGTTTTACAACACCTTGGAATCCTTTTCCTTTGGATGTACCGATTACATCCACAAATTCACCTTCCACAAATAGATCGACACCAACAGTATCACCTAATTTGTATTCACCTTCAAATCCTTGGAACTCAACGACTTTTTTCTTAGGAGAAGTACCTGCTTTCTTGTAGTGACCTGTTTCGGCCTTGTTAGCACGTTTTTCTGCCTTGTCATCGAAACCTAATTGAAGGGCTTTGTACCCGTCCACCTCTTCGGTTCTGACTTGGGTAACCACGCATGGCCCAGCTTCTAGCACGGTACATGGAATATTTTTTCCATTCTCGTCGAAAATGCTGGTCATACCGATTTTTCTACCTATTAACCCAGACATATTTAATTAATTAATAATTACTTACTTATTTAAAATCTCGCCAATTATTTGGCAAAAAAATTGGGTCAAGAAAAACATTCTGTTCTGACCCAGATTTTTTTCTTTCTCCGTTTTTCCCGAACCGTCGTTCGGGACATGTCGTTTCTGCTCGAGGCAGAAACATTATCAGACTTTGATCTCAACCTCGACACCACTTGGAAGCTCGAGCTTCATAAGTGCATCGATGGTTTTTGATGAAGAGCTATATATATCCAATAGTCTTTTATATGAACTTAATTGGAACTGCTCTCTCGATTTTTTATTTACGTGAGGGGAACGCAAAACTGTAAATATCTTCTTGCGTGTTGGCAATGGAATTGGTCCAGTCACCACAGCCCCTGTTGTTTTTACTGTCTTCACGATCTTTTCAGCAGATTTGTCCACCAAATTGTGATCGTAAGATTTCAATTTTATTCTAATTTTTTGACTCATCTTGCTGAAAAATTAAGCGGTTACTCCTTTAGCTGCTTTTACAACTTCCTCTGCAATATTGGAAGGGGTATCGGCATAGTGTGAAAATTCCATTGTTGATGTTGCTCTACCAGAGGACAATGTTCTCAAAGAAGTTACATACCCGAACATTTCGGATAGTGGCACTTCAGCTTTGATAACCTTGGCACCGGCCCTGTCGGACATGTTGTTCACTTGACCCCTTCTACGGTTCAAGTCCCCAACAATATCACCCATGTTCTCTTCTGGTGTCAACACCTCCAATTTCATGATTGGCTCCATTATTACCGCTTTTGCTTTCTTAGCAGCCTCCTTATAACCCAATTTGGCAGCCAATTCAAAAGAAAGCTGATCAGAATCCACCGGGTGGAACGAACCATCTTTCAGGGTAATTTTCATAGAATCCATTTCGAAACCGGCCAAAGGACCATTTTTCATAGCCTCTTTGAATCCTTTTTCAACCGACGGCACAAATTCCTTAGGAATGTTACCACCTTTAATTTCGTTCACAAACTCAAGTCCGGATTTTCCTTCCTCGGCAGGTTCCATAGTAAATACGATATCCGCAAATTTACCACGACCACCTGTTTGCTTCTTATATGTCTCCCTATGATCGGCCGTTCCAGTAATAGCCTCTTTGTACTCTACTTGAGGTTGGCCTTGATTCACATCCACCTTGAACTCACGTTTAAGACGGTCACAAATAATATCCAAGTGAAGCTCGCCCATTCCAGAAATAATGGTCTGACCTGAAGCCTCATCTGTTTTTACCTGGAATGTTGGATCTTCTTCGGCCAATTTAGCCAAGGCCATACCCAATTTATCAACATCAGCCTTTGTTTTTGGCTCCACCGCGATACCGATTACGGGATCAGGGAAATCCATACTCTCCAATACTATCGGAGCATTCTCGGCCGACATGGTATCTCCTGTCTTAATATCTTTGAAACCAACAGCCGCACCAATGTCCCCTGCTTCGATATAATCGATCGAGTTTTGTTTATTGGAGTGCATTTGGTAAATACGGGAAATACGCTCTTTTTTACCTGAACGGTTGTTCAATATATAAGAACCTGCATCCAAACGACCTGAATACGCTCTAAAGAATGCCAAACGACCAACAAAAGGATCGGTAGCAATTTTAAATGCAAGCGCAGCAAAAGGCTCTTTTGGATCCGGCTTTCTTGTAACTTCTTTACCTGTATCCGGATTTACACCAACGATATCATCCTTGTCCAATGGCGATGGCAAGTAACGACAAACAGCATCCAACAAGAACTGAACACCTTTGTTTTTAAACGAAGAACCACAAACCATAGGAATGATAGCCCTATCCATTACAGCGGCACGCAATGCAGCATGCACTTCCTCCTCTGTGATAGAATCCTCATCTTCGAAGAATTTCTCCATCAACTCCTCATCATACTCCGCAACAGCCTCAATAAGGGCAGCTCTATACTCTCTTACCTCTTCCTGCATTTCTGCTGGAATATCAACTACATCAAAGGTAGAACCGAAGTTATCCTCGTGCCAAACAACAGCTCTGTTCTTGGCCAAATCCACGATACCTTTAAAATCCGCTTCCTCTCCAATTGGCAACACAATTGGCACAGCGTTCGAACCCAACATTTCTCGAACCTGCTTGCACACGTTCAAAAAGTTGGAACCTTGACGATCCATTTTGTTTACGAATCCAATACGGGGCACCTTGTAGTTATCGGCCAATCTCCAGTTGGTTTCCGACTGAGGCTCAACACCATCAACAGCACTGAACAAGAAAACCAAACCATCCAACACACGCAAAGAACGGTTCACCTCAACAGTAAAGTCCACGTGTCCGGGAGTATCTATAATATTAAAGTGATAATCTTTTGTATCTGGCAAAGTCTGCGCATTCTCCATTGGAAACTTCCAAGTACAAGTCGTAGCTGCAGAAGTAATGGTAATACCTCGCTCCTGCTCTTGCTCCATCCAGTCCATGGTAGCCGCACCATCGTGCACCTCTCCGATTTTGTGACTCACACCTGTATAGAAAAGAATACGCTCTGTAGTCGTCGTCTTACCTGCGTCAATGTGTGCCGCAATACCTATGTTCCTTGTATATTTTAAATCTCTTCCCATTGTATTGATTAGAATCTAAAGTGCGAGAATGCTTTATTGGCCTCGGCCATTTTGTGTGTATCTACTCTCTTTTTCACTGCAGCACCTTCTTCTTTGGCCGCTGCCAAAATCTCGGCCGCTAATTTTTGGGCCATAGATTTTTCATTACGTTTTCTAGAAAAACTGATCAACCACTTCATAGCAGTTGAGATTTTTCTATCTGGACGAATTTGCATTGGAATCTGAAATGTAGCACCACCCACTCTTCTACTTCTAACCTCAACGTGCGGCATTACATTGGAAAGAGCATCTTTCCAAAGCTCCAATCCTGTTTTTTCCTCGTCCGTATTCTTTTCATCGACTATCTCAATGGCATCATAAAATATTTTAAATGCAATTGATTTCTTACCGTCCCACATCATCATGTTAACAAAACGCGTAACAAGTTGATCGTTAAATTTTGGATCTGGTAATAATGGCCTCTTTTTTGCCTGCTTTTTTCTCATCGCTTCTTCTTAAAAATGATTAATTTTTAGGGCGCTTTGCACCATACTTAGATCGTCGCTGAGTTCTACCTGCAACACCTGCAGTATCCAGCGCACCCCTAACGATATGATAACGCACACCAGGCAAATCCTTTACTCTCCCACCTCTAACCAATACTATCGAGTGCTCCTGGAGGTTGTGGCCTTCTCCGGGGATATATGCGTTGACCTCTTTACCGTTAGTTAACCTCACCCTTGCAACTTTACGCATTGCAGAGTTAGGTTTTTTTGGTGTAGTAGTGTAAACACGCGTACAAACCCCTCTTCTTTGAGGACACGAATCCAAAGCAGCCGATTTACTCTTCTTGGTAATTGTGGCCCTTCCTTTTCGTACTAATTGTGAAATTGTTGGCATTAAATTTCTTTTAAAAACTAAATAACCCTCTTTTTGAGGGCTGCAAATGTAATGATAATTCCCAATAATTCAAATCCATACCGATTTAATTTTCATCTTAACAGAAAAAAGTTGTGCGCCCAGTAAACCAATAGAGTCAACATGGAACCACAACAGCAAAATATCACCACCAAACAAAGTGTTTTCATTTGTTTTTTTACCCCTTATATATATTAAGGTATACCATAAATTTCAAATCTGTTTATGTTAACATTTCTATAACATATTTCGTTAACATTATTTTTGATTTCACTTCAATCCAATCAAAATACAGTTGATTTAAATATACCGCCCCTCTTTTATGTTAAATCATGTTTATTATGCATTATATAATCATTTGACTTAATTTTTATACATCTATTAATCATACTCAATGATTTTATTGTTATCCAAATTAAATCCATATTCTTAAATATTTTATAAAATTATTTTGGATTATTAACATGAAATTAAGATTTTAGCAATCAGCTAATTCAAATAATTTAACAATGAGAACAAAACTTAATGGATTGTTAACGCTATTATTGGCGTTTGTTGTGCATATATCCTATGCGCAGGACAAGACGATTACAGGTACGGTTACGGATGGCGATGGCCTCCCGCTGCCTGGGGTCAACATTGTCGTTGAAGGGACCTCCACGGGTACCCAAACGGATTTTGATGGGAACTATGCCATCAGCGCAAGTGAAGGCCAAACACTTCTCTTTACCTACATTGGCCAGAGACCCGCAACCAGAACTGTTGGCGCATCCAGCGTAATAAACGTTCAGATGGAGGCGGATACTCAAGCGCTCGAGGAAGTTATTGTTACCGCACAAGGTATCAAGAAAGAAAAGCAAGCTCTAGGTTATGCGGTTTCCGAAGTAGGAAACGAGCAATTGGAGCAGCGTGCCGAGGGTGATGTCGGACGTATTCTGACAGGTAAGGCCTCCGGGGTAAACATTACTTCCCAAAGTGGTCTTTCAGGATCTGGTACAAGTATTATTATTCGTGGTTTAAGCACATTTAGTGGAAGTAACCAGCCATTGTTCATTGTTGATGGTGTACCTTTCGATAGCGGAACCAACAGTGTTGGGTCGATTGATGGGAACTCCGATGACGACTTTATAGATGGCAACAACGGCTCCAGCCGTTTCTTGGATTTGGACCCGAACAATATTGAAAGTGTAAACGTACTTAAAGGTCTTGCTGCAGCAACATTATATGGTACGGCAGGGCGTAATGGGGTAATCTTGATTACCACTAAAAACGGTGCTGCTGGAACTGCGGCCAAGAAAAATGAGATTACCGTTTCCAGCTCTATTTTCTTCAACGAGATTGCTTCGTTGCCAGATTACCAAGATCAGTACGGTAACGGATTCGACCAAAACTTTGGATGGTTCTTTAGTAACTGGGGACCAAGTTTTGATAGAGGTGGAATCGCTGGATGGGGAGCTCAACCCTCAATTGATGACAATGGAACATTGGCTCACCCTTATTCAACTTCTACATCTGCAATCCAAGCAGCGTTTCCAGAATTTCAAGGCGCCCGTTACGATTGGAAACCTTATGATAGCGTTGAAAAATTCTTTAGAACCGGGGTAGTTCAAACTAACTCTGTAAACGTTCGTGGAGCTTCGACCGACGGAAAAGTATCCTACAACGCTAACTTTGGGCATCTGGACGATCAAGGTTTTACCCCTGGCAACCAATTGAAAAGATATACCATAGGAATGGGGGGCAGAGCAGAACTATCAAACAAATTTACCATCTCAGGAACATTGAACTATGCCAAAACGGATTTTGAGACACCTCCTGTTGCTGCAAGTACAGGTAACAGTGTATTCGGTACAGGTTCTTCCATATTCGCAAACTTGTTCTACACTCCCCGAAGTGTAGATATCCAAGGATTGCCTTTCGAGAACCCAATTAATGGATCCAGCGTTTACTATCGTCAAAATAATAGTATACAACACCCATTGTGGACAGTAAAGAATACAAAAAACCAACAGGTTACCAATCGTATTTTCGGTAATGCTGCAATGTCGTACAATATTAACGACAACTTGAATTTAACTTATAGATTCGGGCTAGATGCATACAGTGAAAACAATACCAACTATCAAAACAAAGGTGGTGTTGGTGGTAGTGTCGCTACACAAAGTGGAATACTGCAAACTTGGAACAACACCAATACCATTAACGACCACAACCTTATACTAACTGGCCAATATGAACTATCTGAAAAAGTAGGATTCAGCTTTAATGCAGGTGCCACAACAAGGAGAGAAGTTTTTGACCAGAACGGTGTAGCTAGTTCCGGCCAACAGGTATTTGGCGTTCTTAGACACTTCAACTTTGCACTTCAAGATGAGATTCAGTTCTTCCAAGAGAGGAATATTGCAGGCGCATATGGCCAGTTGGATTTCGATTATGACAGAATGGTGTACTTAACCTTGGCAGGAAGGAACGATTGGGTATCCAACCTAGCAAGAGAAAATCGTTCTATATTCTATCCATCCGCGAGTGTTTCTGTGATTCCTACCAAAATATTCCCAGGGTTACAAACACCAGGAGGAGTTAATTACCTTAAACTTAGAGCTGGTTACGGAACTTCGGCAAACTTCCCGACAGGATATCCAGTGGCGTCCACGCTAAACCTGAACACCCAGTCATTCCAAGATGGATCTGGTGTTGATGTAGTGGGCAACACAAGTGCCAATCTTTTGGGTAACCCAAATTTGAAGCCCGAGCTTTTATCTGAGATCGAAGTAGGTATGGAATCAAGGTTCTTTAACAGCCGTTTAACGCTAGATGTATCTTACTACAGTAGAACAACCGAAGATTTGATCATCGATAGACCACTTGATCCATCTACAGGTTATACTTCCACACAAACAAACATTGGTGAGATCAAATCCGATGGTTGGGAAATTGACTTGGGAGCGGATATCTTCCGTAACGATGGCGATGGGTTCAACTGGAACATCAATGCCAACTGGACAACTTACGACTCCGAAGTTACCGACCTTGGTCTTGATACCGATATTGTTGTATATGCCGGGTTCAGTAACCTGGGTAATGCAGCCATCGTAGGAGAACAATTAGGTGTAATCGTTGGTAGTAGGATCGGCAGAACCGAAAGCGGAGAGTTTTTGGTAAATTCTGCTGGTGATTATGTAGTTGAGGAAGGTACTTTTGTAATTGGCAATCCAAACCCGGACTGGCAATTTAACGTGGCAAACACATTGAGATTTAAAAATTTCTCTTTGAATTTCTTGGTAAACTACACCCACGGCGGGGACATATACAGTCGTACTGTTTCTACCCTATTGGGTAGAGGTCTGACCACGGATACAGAAGATCGTTTGAACACGTACATCCTTCCGGGTGTATTAGCGGACGGCACTCCTAACACCAGACAGATCAACAACTCAACGTTCTACTTCAACAACGTTCTATTTGGACCGGATGAATTAGGTATTTACGATGCTTCGACCATCAGACTTCAGGAGTTGGGATTAACTTATGCCCTACCAAGTAAATTTTTGGACAAAACTCCTTTCGGAAGCTTGAGCTTCACGGTATCAGGACAGAACCTATGGTATAAAGCCATCAACATGCCCGATGGAACAAACTTTGATCCAAACGTTGCGGGTGTAGGTGTTGGTAACGGTGCTGGTTTTGATTACCTAAATGGACCTAGTTCTAGAAGATACGGTTTGAGCGTTAAAGCATCATTTTAATTAGAAAAAAATTGAATCATGAAAAAAATAACAAAATACTTTGGTTTTGCTCTAATGACCGCCACATTGCTCTTCTCGTGTGAGACAGTAGAATTGGACATTAGTGAAAACCCTAATCAACTCACCCCGAGTCAGGCGAATCCTGATTTCTATTTGAACGCCCTTCAAGAAACTTTTGCTCGTGTAGTGGAGGAACTTGGCGAGAATGGTGCAGAGGTGACAAGAATAGAGAATATGAATGGTAGAAATTACCAGAACAACTATTCTCCATCATCTTTCGATACAGCTTGGGAAAGAGCGTATCAAGAGGTAATAAAGAACATTCGCGACATGAATGTTCTGGCCGAAGAAGCTGAATTGACCTACCATATTGGAATGGGCCAATTCATAGAGGCTTACACAATTACCCTTTTGGTGGATTATTTTGGAGATGTACCTTATACAGAGGCCATCGCAGCTCCAGAGATCCTTAATCCACAAGTTGATGGCGGAGCAGATATTTATGCAGCTGCATTGGCCTTGGTAGACCAAGCCATTTCTAGCTTCAATGCGACACCATCTGCATTGCCTCAATACGATTTCTTTTATGACGGGGATGCCAGCCAATGGATCAAGGCCTGTAACACTTTAAAATTAAGGTTACACCTAAATCTAGGCAACACAGCTGCATTCAACTCAATAATCAGTAGTGGAAATTACATTCAAAATACAGAAGATGACCTACAATTCCAGTGGGGCGCCAACCAGGTACAACCAGATACAAGGCATCCAAACTATTCGCAAAACTACTCCAACGAAGGTGGTGGCGACTATGCTTCTATTTGGTTGATGGATATGATGGATACCACAGGTGACCCTAGGATCAGATATTACTTCTATCGTCAGAGCGAAACTGTACCTGGTGCTCCAGGTGTAGCCCCTAACGAAGAAACCTTGGCATGTTCCCTTACCAGTGCACCTGCACATTATGTAAATGGAGGATACCCATACTGCTCTTTGCCTAATGGCTACTGGGGAAGAAATCACGGTAACGATGAAGGTATTCCACCAGATGGTCTTTTAAGGACTTCTCCCGGTGTTTACCCACAAGCAGGTAAGTATGATGACAGTACGTTCTCTGAAATTTCATTAGTTACAGGTGGACAAGGGGCAGGTGTAACACCAATGCTTTTGGCCTCTACGGTTGACTTTTGGAGAGCTGAGTTGGCCATGGCAACAAGCCCAGAGGCAGCAAGACCGTTTATGATTTCCGGTATCGAAAAATCTATCGCCAAGGTTCAAACCTTTGGTAGCTTAGACCCAGATGCCGACCTTTCTGTTGGCCCAACCGCACTCGAGATCAACGACTTTGTTTTGAACAGAGGAGCTGCTTTCGATGAAGCAGAGGGAACCGACAAGTGGAACGTATTGGCGGAACAATTCTTTACTGCATTAAAAGGAAACGGCCATGATGCCTATAACTTTTACAGAAGAACAGGATTCCCTGATAACCTTGAGCCAAACATAGAGCCAGATCCAGGAGCATTCATCCGATCTTTCTTCTATCCTGCAAATGCTGCTAGTAACAATCAGTTTATAGTACAGAAATCAGGTGTTGCGAGCCAAGTATTCTGGGATACAAACCCTGCATCTCCAGCATTTCCACCTGCTAACTAAAAAAAATAACGATGAAAAAAATCAGTTTATATCTAATTTGTATTTCCCTACTCGCGCTCAATTTCTCTTGTGATACCGACGAAAAAGTAGTGGATCAGGTTTTGGAAACCTACACCTCCGGAGCCGTATTAAGAACCCTGGAAACAGTTCCAGATGACGAAGATGAAGCGTTTGATATGTTCAGGACGGAAAACTCTTTTTCTGTTACGGTTGAAGAACAAGACGAAACCGAAGGCGAACTTATCGACCGTGTTGACCTTACCGTTGACTATGTGGACAACAACAAGGACGACAACGATGTCAGTGTATCCGGTGTTGCCTATAGCACTATTCCGGCATCTGCTTTTACAGTAGGTGACAGAGGATTGCCAAGCACCAGCTTTTCATTCACCATGGAAGAGGCTTTGACCACTTTGAACATTCCATTGACCGAAGTTCTACCTGGAGATAGAATCATTATGAATCTTGAACTATTCTTCACCGATGGTAGGTCTTTTAAAGCCAGTGATGCTGCCGTAACGGTAACAGGAGGCTCGTTCTTTAGCTCACCTTTCCTGTATTCCCTATTGATCGATGATGGTATTGCTTTCGATTATGAAGTAACCACAAGCGACGAAATAGATCTATCCGAAGGTGCTGTAGTCGAAGATTATGAAGCATCCATCAGCATTGATGATGCCAGTGAAGGAAGCCTTTTAGAAACATTGAATATTTACAGGACTTTCAGGGACTTGACCATTGGTGACGACAATGTAAATCTTTCTGAAGAAGAGGCACTTTTCGAAACTTATGCCATTGCAGACCTTGATTTGGTAGATGGGGCTAGAACTCTAGACATCTCTTATACTATCGAAGAACTTTTAGGTGAGGACTTGGAACTATCCGATCTTGCTGTAGGTGACGATATTAAACTAAGATACGAGATAATTACTACGGACGGTAGAATTGTTACCACCGATGAGAATGATACCGAGTACTTCTTTAGCATATCGACTTCTCAGTGCGTTCAATTGAATGCCGATGGTCCATATGCCGGTGACTACATTATCAACATGGCCGATAGCTACGGGGACGGATGGAACGGTGGATTCCTGACCGTTACTTTGGACGGCGAGGAAGTTCCTGGATCTCCTTTCAGGGTCGAAACAGGTTCCGAAGCCACAGGTGAATTCACAGTACCGGAAGGCGCCACTTCTTTGACCGTGGTCTATACCAGTTTGGAATGGGACGATGAAAACACTTTCACCATTCTAGACCCTAATGGTAAAAAAGCAGCCGTGGGATCGTTCCCTCGCACCAATGGCCAAGGACCAATAGAATATCCTATAGAACTAAAAGTTTGTGAATAATTTTTTTGAATATAGTTCCTAATTACTTCAAAGGTCACTTTAATCGGTGGCCTTTGTCTTTTTCTTATATTGTAGCATGAAACCTAACAAACTCATTTATACTTTACTCCTCTTTCTTTTAATTTATTCTTGTGATAATAATTCAACCACCGAGGGTGTATTACCTGATGAGGAACAGCAAGACAATACGGACGATGGACCGGACAATAACGATGACCCCGATCAGGACAATGGCAATGCGCCTACTTATGAAAAGGCCGGTGAAGTAGAAATATTAAACTCCGATCTTATAGATCAAAATCCTGTATTGATCAATGATGCAGGAAACAATTTGGTCTATTTAATGAACAAAAAAGGGGAAATCATATTCGATTGGAACATTAATAACGGTAATCTGGGCAACGATTGTATTATAGAGAGCAACGGCAAACTGCTGGCCATGCTCGAATCCGAGGAAACTTTGATAGCGCTAGGTGGGCAAGGTGGCAAAATAGAACTTTTGGACAAAGAGGGCAATGTGGAATGGCAGTTCACATATTCATCCGAAGATTATATTCTACACCACGATGCCGAACGAATGCCCAACGGAAACGTGCTACTTATGGTATGGGAAAAATTATCAGCTTCCAATGCCATAGCAATCGGGTACAAACAAGAAATTGATATTTATCCAGATGCCATAATTGAAGTCGACCCAACCAACAACGAAATCGTATGGGAATGGCACATGTGGGACCATCTTGTTCAGGATTACGACGAAAATCTACCGTATTATGGTAGTATTTCAGAAAATCCGCATTTAATAGACATCAACTACAATCAACTCGAAAATGGAGATGTAAGCCACGCAAACGGCATTGAATACGACGCCACCAACGATATTATCTACCTCAGTGTTAACTTTTATCACGAAATTTGGGCAATCGATCATAGCACCACTACAGAGGAAGCCTCCTCGCACGAAGGTGGAAATTATAATATGGGAGGTGACCTGATCTATCGATTTGGAAACCCGGAGGCCTATGGAGATTTCGAATCCAAAAGGATGTTTAACAACAACCACCATCCCAATCTTATCGAAGACAATACAATGTTTGTTTTTGGAAACGGCTCCGACCAGCTTCAATCTACTGTTTTTGAGATTGAAATACCCGAAACCTTTAAAAACCAAAATAACGAATTCAATGAACCCTCAATCCTCTGGAGTTTTACGGACCCAGAATTGTTTTCCCCGAAAGTATCCGGTGCAGTTACACTGCCCAATGGCAATATTCTGATTACCGAAGGAGATTTCGGTGTCTGGGAAGTTACACGGGATAAAGAAGTGGTCTGGAAATTTTCAGGTGACGGTTTCTATTGGAGAACCTACAGCTATACAGAGAACGAACTTATATCGAATGACATACTAAACCCTAATTAATGAAATATTCAATTTTTACCGTATTTATCGCATTAACTTTTAACGGATTTGCACAACTGTCCTCCGCTCCCACTACCGAACAAGGAATGTTCGACGCAGCAAGAGGAGGAAGTCCCCAATTGAACCTGGTAATGATGGAGCTAAGAAACAAGAAAAGTTCCTTTAATGAAAACTCCAATATTTTGGGCTCTCCGTACTACACCAAAAACTTTGTCCGAAGCAAAGTTTTTTATGATGGTGAATTTACAGGCGAATTTATGGTTCGCTACAATGCGTTCAACAACGAGTTCGAAATAAAGGAAAGTGCCCAAGGGGACAAACCGTTAAAATCTTTTTTACCGGACAAAAAAATAGAAGTGCTCTATGGTAGCAAAATGATGAAGTTCTCCACCTTTATCAACAGGAAAAAAGAAACTAAAAACGGCTACTTGGCAACCATTTGGGAAGGTGATAAATACAAGCTCTACCACAAACTATCCGTAAAGTTCACCGAAGGAAGATCAGCCGTAAATTCCATGGTACAAAGTACACCGAGCAGATTTACCCATTTTTCAGAATATTATTTTCAAAAGAAAGGGGTAAACCGAATCGATGAGGTCGATACCCGAAAAGGAAAATTTTTGAAACTATTTACGTCGGATCAAAGAAAAACAATAAACGAAATCTTAAAAACCGAAAAAACCGATTTAAACGACGAGAACGACTTAAAACTGTTTTTTCAAAAAATAGACTCCTTATGAAACCTATAGTACTTATTCTTTTTTTAAGCACAACCTGTCTTGCTTTTGGGCAGGTTTTGGACACTAACGATGCATCGGTTCGTGCCGCACTTGGCAACGCACAAGTAGAAGGAAGCCCATTGGCCAATTATTTTCAGAGAAGAACTCCTGCAATGGACCAGCTAATGCGGGATGTAAAAAACAATGGTACAACACAGTCTTTCTATATAGGCGCCCAAGAAGGTTCCGCTTACGAAAACGAAAAATTTACCAATGGAAAAGTTTACAGTAAAGACGAACTTTTGGACGACGTTTATTTTAGGTACAATGCCTTTTCCGATGAATTGGAAGTAAAAAAGACCCAGTTGGAAGAAGAAGACTATCAGGCACTTATAAAGAGTAACGATATCTATATCATCTCCAATAGCGGCAAAAAGTATATCTACAACCAATTCTTCGATAAAAAAGGAGAGGTACAAAATGGCTATCTTATTCTTTTATCTGCCGGAGAAAAGGCATCTTTGTACAAACAATACGATGTTAAATTTTTTGAAGGCAAAGAAGCTGAAAATTCCATGGTAAACCCTATACCCAGTAGATTTACACCATTTATTGGATATTATGTGCAAATGGAAGGATCGGATAAAATTGTAAAACTACCCACTAAAAAGAACAAACTTTTTAAGTTTTTAGAGGATAATATTGCAGGATTTGATGCAAAAAGCTTCAGAAAAAAAGACATCGATTTAGATACGGACCAAGGTCTTTTGATACTTTTTAACAATCTTTATTAAATCTGATCGATCACTATTGAAATCTGACCACACCATTTACGGCATACGGGCGATCCAAGAAGCGATTCATTCCGGAACCCCAATAAACAAAGTTTATCTACAAAAAGGATTACAGGGTGATCTTTTTACACAATTGGAGGAGGACATAAGAAGAAGCAAAATAAGTCATTCTTATGTCCCTCTTCAAAAATTGGACAAATTGGCACATGGCAATCACCAGGGAGCCGTGGCCAAAATTTCCCAAATAGCATTCCAAGATTTTGAATCTGTTGCAGAAGCCGTAATGGCAACCGAAAAATTACCGCTCTTCCTATTATTGGATCAAGTAACCGATGTACGCAATTTTGGAGCAATAATACGTACTGCAGAATGTACCGGTGTTCATGCGATTATAGTACCTACCTCCGGGTCGGCCCCTCTGAACGAGAATGCGATTAAAACATCTGCCGGGGCTGCTTTTAACATTCCCATTGCCAAAGTAGATCACTTAAAGGACGCTATTTTTTACCTACAGTCCTCGGGGGTTGTTGTCACCGGAGCCACGGAAAAAGCGGAACATGAGATCTATAGTTTGGATTTTAACCAACCTACGGCCATAATTATGGGCTCAGAGGAAAAAGGTATCTCCCCCTCCACTCTCAACATATTGGACCATAGGGCAAAACTACCTTTAATGGGCAAAATTGGCTCGCTAAATGTATCTGTTGCCTGTGGCGTTTTCCTTTACGAAGTAGTAAGGCAGCGAAATACGTAGGCATCAATCCTTATCGGACTCTTTGTAGTGGTATTTGATTTCCACTTTTTGGACAGGTTCATCTTCCTCAGATGATGCTATAAAATTGCCGTTTTCATCAAAATGTTGTAGAAATGGGTCGTCCTTCTCGTTGTAATCATCCTTTTCCCAATCGTACTTTCGAACTTCGGGAACAGGTACTTTGGTAAAAAAGGCAAAGAGCAATCCAGTTACAAAACCTGCCAAGTGCCCTTCCCACGAAATACCATCCTTTACCGGGAAAATATACCAGATCATACTGCCATAGATAAAAACAACCACTAAAGAAAGTGCAACCAAACGATAATTTTTGGCCAAAATGCCCTTAAAAAAGATAAAACTGGCCAATAAATAGATCACCCCGCTTGCACCAATATGGTACGATGGTCTAGCAATCGCCCACGTGAGAATACCCGAGACAAGCGTCCCCAAAAGCAATACCCGTAGTGCGGCACTATTATAAAAATAAAACAAGAAAGCCGTTAAGACCGCCAACGGGATGGTATTGTTGTACAAATGCGTAATGGACCCATGGATAAAAGGACTGAACACTACACCTTTTAACCCGGATAGCCTACGGGGGTATACCCCATACTCGTTAAGGTTGATGCCGAATTTGACCTCGACCCAAAAAACCACCCAAATGGCCAGAACGGCAAACAAGGGTACAAAAACCACCGAATTTGAAAATTTAAATGTATCCGCACTCATATTACCACAAAATCAAACATCCCGCCACAATCCTAAAATTATACAAATTGTCAGGCATACCATAAAATCCATTGATGAAAGACCATCAAAAATATTTTATTTTTACGCCATGAACGAACCTTTGGCAGAACGCATACGTCCTAAAACGTTAGAAGATTATATAAGTCAACAGCATTTGGTGGGCAAGCAAGGAGCATTGACCAACCAGATAAAAAACGGCGTTATTCCTTCTTTGATTTTTTGGGGACCTCCCGGAACGGGAAAAACCACCTTGGCCAATATTATTGCAACAGAAAGCCAAAGGCCATTTTACACATTGAGCGCTATCAGTAGCGGTGTTAAGGATGTTAGGGAAGTTATAGACAAAGCCAAACAGAGCGGTGGACTTTTTACGTCCAAAAATCCGATTCTTTTTATTGATGAAATCCATCGGTTTAGCAAATCGCAACAAGATTCGTTGCTTGGAGCGGTTGAAAAAGGCTGGGTCACTTTGATTGGTGCGACCACGGAAAACCCAAGCTTTGAAGTAATTCCTGCACTTTTATCACGGTGCCAGGTTTACGTCTTGAACCCATTTGGCAAAGACGACCTTATCGCCTTGTTGGAACGTGCCATAAAAACTGATGCTCAACTTGCCAAAAAAGAAATAATCCTAAAGGAAACCGAAGCCCTCCTGCGATTGTCGGGAGGTGATGGCAGAAAATTGCTGAACATTTTTGAATTGATCATAAATTCCGAAGCCAGTGACAAAATAGTCATCACCAACGAATTAGTGCAAAACAAGGTGCAAAAAAACACCGTGCTTTACGACAAGACCGGTGAACAGCATTACGATATAATTTCGGCATTTATTAAAAGTATTCGTGGCAGCGACCCAAATGCCGCCGTATATTGGTTGGCCCGAATGATCGAAGGTGGCGAGGACGTTAAATTTATTGCCCGTAGAATGGTAATTCTTGCATCGGAGGATATAGGAAACGCCAATCCGACCGCCTTGGTACTTGCCAATACCACGTTCCAGTCCGTTACAACCATTGGTTACCCAGAAGCGAGACTTATTTTAGGACAATGTGCGGTTTACTTGGCAAGTTCGGCCAAAAGTAATGCCAGCTATATGGCCATCAACGAAGCACAACAAACGGTTCGCAAAACCGGTGACCTATCCGTGCCCATGGCCATTCGCAATGCCCCGACCAAATTAATGAAAGACCTTGGCTATGGCAAGGGTTATGACTATGCCCATAACCACGAAAACAACTTTGTGGATTTTGAATTTCTACCGGATGAAATAAAAGGCACTACCTTTTATAAGCCTGGCAATAATCCCAGGGAAAATGCCATGAAGGATTTTTTAAAGAAAAGGTGGAAGAACAAATATGATTATTAAAACTTGATGTTCAATTCTTTTTGGATTTTCTCCCCATTATCTGAATACTCCAATATCCATTTATCATTTTTCTTAAAAACCAATGCGTTGTTTCCGTTATAACTGGTCATAAAAACATTGTCCATGGATGTTTCTTCCAGTTTTAGCACCACTTTAGGACTACTGTCCACTAGCTGATACCCATTTGCTATGGCCTGTGCATACAAAACATTAGATGGGTCCGGAAGTTCTGTTTTCTCCACTACTGCCCTGGTGATATTACTTGACTTTGGCTCTATGGCCTTATAAACTTGCTCATCCATTGTGGATTTTTGCTCAACTACATACTTTGCCGGCTCTTCTTCCACGGTTTTAACATCGTCCTTAAAACTTATGGTTACCGGAGCTTCGTCCTGCACCTTCACTTTTGTTTTTGGAACATAGCTATAATTCATCCCAGAAAAGGAAACGAAGGCTTTTTGGATAGCATCCTTGTAGGATTCATTGAATTCTTTGATTCTACTCTTGCCCTCCATAGATCGGAATACTTCAACATTATTGCAATCTTTTAAGGTAATGTTCAATTTTGTGGCAAACAAGGAAGAGCTATCTTCGATATCGGCCACCAGACCTAAACATCTTTCATTTGCCAAGTCCGAAGGCAGAGCGTCATCATATACGGCATTGAACCCGTTTTGCTCAAAATAATATTTGACCAACGTACTGGTCTGGTACTTGTTTACTGTTTTGTAGGCTTCAAATTTCTTGGGAACAATAATATATTTATAGTTGTTCAGTTGAGCATTTACAGCTCCGCTCACCCCCATTGCAAATAGCAATATGTACAATACTTTTGTTTTCATATAGATGGTATACTCAATTATCGTTCCAAGATATAATATTAAATCCGAACTGTAAAGAAGCATAGTGACTGTCGGCCATATTCGAATAACTGAGTAGATTGTCCGCCAAGACATAAAAATTTACCGGCCCCATTTGAAGACTAGTGCCCAGTCCAACATTTGTATAGGAATATTTGTCCAACGTATATGTTGCTTTTAAGGCAATCGCCCTTCCGAGCCTTCTCTGGTAAAAACCCGTTAACGCCGGTTGAATACCTTTAGGTCTTTTGATCATGAACAATTGTCCGCCCAAGCTGTTCCTGTAATAATCCCGATTTATTCCTCCTCCGGGATTTACGGCACACCCACAATTATCGGACAGTGGGTTTCCCCCTTCTCCAAAATCGTAACGGATAGATCCGTACAGTTTTACAGGCCTCCAAGAAATATATGCTTCCTGGTTTTCCCCATGTGGCAATGCTTCGTCTATCTCATCGATCAGGTCTTGCCATAAATCATTGTCCAGATTGTTTATATCATCCGGAAGAATGACAGAAATGCCATCGGTAACGGTACTACCGCTAAAGGTATAGTTCCAAACATCTTTGGCGTTATAAATAAATCCTAAATCCAATATGCTGCCAGTGATGGTCGTCTGTTGATTTAGTTGGTGACTAAACCCAAAATCCAGTCCGAGACCAAGATTGCCCCCCAATAAAACACGTTTGGAAAACAACCGCTCAACATCTTTTCTTGTTGTTCCAGAATCTTCGTCCACAATATCATAAAACCCTTTTACACCTGCCGTTTGAAGCTGCATGTCTGCGTTAATGGCACTTTCAAAAATATTGTTGGTTCCTTGGGTGGTTACAAACGACCCAGAGTTCTTTATGGATTGAAACTGAAAAATACTCGAATAGAGCTTGCCCCTGATTCCCATGGTAAGATCGGAGTTCACTTTTCTGTTGATACCAAAATGAAGAACATTGACCATTTCTCCTCGAACGTTTAAATCACCCAGATCAAAACTTCGGCCAATATTGTTGCCTCCATTGCCCTCAAAGGCCAATATAGCTAGATCTTTGGGCCAATAAGAGATAACATCCATTTCCCCGTACATTCCAAAGGAATAATAATCATCCAGTCTGTTTTTTCCTCGAAAACCAATGGTAAACCCCTCTATCTGGCTTGTTGAACCAAAATCGTCCCTATTGCCCATTACATCAAGCAATCGCTCTTGGACCTTTGTAGTGAAATCAACACCGTCATTGGCAAAAAGATCGTTTACGGTTACCCCACTGCTAGCTCCCTGAACCGATATGCCCGATATTACCGGAACTCCTACATGCCATTTTTGTGAGGTCTTTATCCCTGGGTTTATCATTAAAGATTGGGGAATCTCATAAAAGTCGTACAACAACTGCTTGTTTTGGGCAAAAGTTGTTGCACAGCAAAAAACAACGGCTGAAAAAATCTTGCATACCATTCTCATAGCAGCTCAAATTCAAATTCCGCCCCAGAACGTAAAATAACCTTTGGATCCTCGTTGGAAGATACACTGCTACTATCACTTAAGTTATTACCGGATATCCGTAAACCCGAAGTATTGATAAGAATATCCAGACTTTTTCCTCCGGGTCCGTAATATACTTCTCTGGTTATTATATCTGTTGTATTGGCCGGGACGTTAAAAACTTCTGTGTCCAAAACCTGACCATCTTCACTTAAAAAATCGATGGTAACCCGTAGTTGTTTGCTTGTTGTATTTTCCAATTCGTAAAGAATTGTCCCTTCCAACAAACGTTCCGAGACGTACTCTTCATTAAAAGCATCAAAATTTACTTCCTGAAAATAAAACGAATTAAAAGGACCTGCTTGATTTATAGAAGCTTCGTCCGATTCCAGATAAAAAATACCTGTGGACAAAGTCGGGGTAAGACTTAAATCTTCGATCTGATCAAAGTTTTGTTCTTCGGTACAAGAAACCAAGGTGCACAGAAAAGCTGTTACCAAAGCAAGTAAATAGGGTAATTTTTTCATAGCCAAAAAATGGGGTATGCCACTTTTTAGATAACTCTATAATATGCTTTTTATTTCAATAAGATCGTTAATCATTCTACATTCACCGTGATTTGGATCATTATGAAAATTGTAGTGAAGCACTTGCATCCCCATGGCCTTTGCCCCCAAAATATCGGCTTCCAAGCTATCCCCAACCATAAGTGAATTTTCCGGTCTTACCTCGGCCAGGTCCAAAGCCAACTTAAAAATATGCGGATTCGGTTTTTTAACCCCTGCCATCTCCGAATCTATTACTTTCTCAAAAAAATGGTGTATGCTGCTCCCCTTCAACTTTTTGTTCTGCACTTCCTGAAACCCATTGGTAATAATGTGCAATCTGTATTTTGGAAATAGATATTCCAGAACGGGCAGCGTATTGGGCAATAGATGGGTAAACGATGACAAATGCGCAATATAATCGTGGGCCAGTGCATTGATCATATCATCGGAAATGGATATGTTCAGAACATCAAAAGTTTTTTTCAACCGTTGGTATCGCAACTCCGATTTACTGATGCCATTTTTACGATACAAGGCCCACATTTGTAGGTTGATGGGGGCATAAATTTCCAAAAAACCATTTAAATCCACTTCTACTTTATGATGGTCAAGAATTTTGGCAAATGTAAGGGCCGAATTCCTCTCAAAATCCCATAGGGTGTGATCTAGATCAAAAAAAATATCGGTTACTTTATGTTCAAACATAATAGCGCTTTAACATGGCTTGATACAGTTCCATCCAATCCCATTGTTGTTTTCCGCCCAGTAGTTCGTTGGAAAACACAAGGACAAATTCTCCCTTGACCTGTTTTACCATTCGGTACAAATTGTCCATTTTTTCAAATACCTCTTCCTTTTTCTTAAACTTGAGCAAAGCATAATCGTGCATGGCGAAGGGGTGTATTTTAATGGGCTGCCTCACCTCGGTGTTTATATCGTAAAAATAAAAAGGGGTGCAAGTGCCCGCCCTAAAACCTATTTCGTGTGTATAGCCCATAGAAAAATCGTCTGTAAATTCTGTTTCTACCAAGTTACGGTATGTGGCCGGAACGTTGACTTTATTATAGCGGAGCCTGGCATAGTTGATGGGCCTATTGATCAAATTGCCCAACTGCTTCTTTTCTTCTTTAAGCACATTCTTGTCCAACGAGGATACAAAAGAGGTACTAAGGGAGACTGCACTATAATCCGCTACGGATTTTATTAGGTAACGGAACTTGTTATTGTTTGTGGATATGTTCTTATCGTGGGCCGAATGCTTGGCGAATTGAAAAAAGAACATGGTCTCGATCGGAAACCTTTTGTGTATTTCCACCAGTTCCAAAAAATTATCGTAAGGATCTTTTTTGATGCCCAATACAACGGAAATACGCTCCCAAACATTTCTGAACTTGAAATTGCCCAAATCCAATAAGAGCCCTCCAATGGTTCTTGATGGCCCTCTAAGGGCGTAGGCATGGGAGGTGGTAACATTAATGATCGATGTAAACCGATACCCATTTTCCTTATTTTCCAATTCGGGAAAACGCTCTTTCAAAGCTTTGAACAGCTTATATGCCCACAGATCTACCACTGGCAGTTCTAAAAAATTGTTTTGATAAGCAATACTTTCCTTTACGGGAAATCTGCCCACACTATCCTTTACATGAGGCAAATACTCTTCATACCTACTCAATAGAAAAAAACTTGCGGAAAAAATATCGAAAGGTACCGTGCTTTTATCTCCCGCCGAGAAGAAACAAGGTATGTCGTCCCAATCGGCGACCTTTATATCCAGATCATTAATGCCCTGTTCGAACAAAAGGTCGTTGCTTCGAATAAAAAACTCATTTTGCAACGGTTGTTTGGAATAGGTCATCTTGGGGCCATTATGCTTTATAAAGTCTTCCACCTTTGTGGTAAAACCTATCTCCACTCCCAAGATCCTTTCAAAAATCTGTTTGGCAGTATATGTTAATCGGTTGGTTACCTTATGGGTAAATATCAATAACATGGGCTATAATATTCCTTTGTCCGCAAAACTAAGATAGTCTTGTCTGGCCAATATCAAATGATCTAATATTTTAATGTCCAGAGATTCCGAAGCTATCTTCAACTTGTCGGTAAGTTGTTTGTCTGCCTCACTCGGCCTTAACGTACCCGATGGATGGTTGTGTGCCAAAATCAATCCGACGGCACCCAGTTCCAAAGCTAGTTTGAGCACCAACCTAACATCCACCAAAGTTCCGGTTATCCCTCCCTTGCTCAACTGGCATTTATGGAGCACCTTATTCGAATTATTCAGGTACACTATCCAAAACTCCTCGTGCGGCAACTCGCCGATCAAAGGGTAGAGCAGCTCGTATGCATCGTAGCTACTTTTAATTTTTGTAATCTTGGCGGTATCTTCCGTTCTCCTTCGTCGACCTACTTCCAAAGCCGCGGCAATGGAAACCGCCTTGGCTTCCCCAATACCTTTAAATCGCATTAATTGGTTTACGGAGAGCTTCCCAAGTTCGTTAAGGTTATGGTCGACCGAAGCCAATATCCGTTTGGCCAGCTCCACGGCGCTTTCCTCCCTACTGCCCGATCCGATCAAAATAGCGATCAATTCTGCATCGGACAATACTGAGCTTCCTTTTTGCACCAATTTTTCTCTGGGTCGATCATCGTCCGCCCAATTTTTAATGGAAAAAGAAGCTAGTTTATCTTGCATGGCCTAAAGATAGAAGAATAATTTTATGTACCTTGGGCATAAAGAATTCAAAAATGAAATCGCTTTTTAGTCCCGAGGCCCACAAAGAAATATTGGAACGTATCGATAACCTATCGAATTCTTCCGAAAGGCAATGGGGCAAAATGGAAGTGGGTCAGATGCTGAATCACTGTCAATACCCACTAAAAATTTCGTTAAAAAGATACAATCCCAATAACCGACCCAACCTAATGCTGAAACTTATGGGGAAGTTTTTCAAAAAAAGCTTGTACAACGATAAACCATGGAGACAAAACCTTCCAACGGCCAAAGGTTTAAAAGTAACCGAGTCCAAAGATTTTGGCAAGGAAAAAGATAAATTGATAGGGTTGATCAATGATTTCCATCAAGAAAAAGATAAGAAAGAATGGGATCCACATCCGGTTTTTGGCTCGTTTACCCCAGAGCAATGGGGACAAATGCAATATAAACATCTGGACCATCATTTGCGACAATTTGGGGTTTGAGAATCTTATCCAAAAGTTGCCATGGCCTCGTAAAACTCGACCTCATCAATACCCATTTGTTGACATATCCACTTGGCCCCTGCCATACACCTTAGTTTTTCCTGTCCAGAAATTTTCAAGGGCATTTCACCATCCGGGGTATCCACAAACACTTCACCATCCATTACTTGGTATGCCGGGGTTGAATATGGAAATTTTCGGATAGGGTTTTCAGATGCTTCGACCCGCTTTTTAACCTCGACATCCTCCTCATTATAGGTAATGCTGCCGCCTTTTACAACACTATCCACAAACTTAGCGTACGTCTCGGCATTGTTATCAAAATCTGGTTGCACCGAAGTTTCATCATAATAAATATCGCTCAGTAAAGCTATGTTCGGGCGAATGGATTGGAGTTGGTAACCTCCTTCCACGATTACATTACCACCATCGATGATCACAAAATCGTTCTCGTCTGTCAAACGAATTTCAGTGGGTTTGGACAAGACATAGTCAACCTGAAGTTCGTTGTAGACGCAAACATGAAAAACCATGGCAGCAACCGTTGCACTGTTATTGGTCCCCGCTATAACCACCCTAGTTTTAAGTTTGGTCTGCTCGAACAAAAATTGGGAACAGGTCAGTATATTTAAATTGAGTTCCTTTGCCTTGAGCAACTCTGGATTATCAGGTTTTACATTAGGACCGAATACTACTGCGTCCAACCGATCATGGATTTTATCGGTAAACCAACCTGCTTTCTGGGCAATCTGACCCCGCTCTTTTACACCCGATGCGAGGGAATCGTTGAATGTTTCTTCACTGCCGGTTACAGTTGCCCCTTTTTTGTACAAGGCCACGGCCAAATTCAACATGTTTATTTCGCCCAAACCAATAAAATGTACCTGCATTGTTTTTATTTTTTTGAACCGCAAAAATAACCATTGCCGATGCCATTGCAAATAGGGATGTTCGATATTCCATTTGGAGCTAACTCCAAAAATCATCAAAAACACAATACTTTAAACCATCTGTACTGATAAGTCTGCATTAAGTACATGCAAGCCCGCCCTAAAAACTTTTTTTATTATTTTTGTGACTTCTAACCTCAAAAAGCATATCGCGTTGTAACCCCACAACCGATTTTTAATTGTTTTTAATACCGTTGTTTTCAGTTCTTCCCCGAATTGACCTACAACTTTTTGACCTACTTAAAAATGACAAAAAACAACCTTGCCCATATTTGGCATCGTGCTTTTGGGGTTACTATATTGTTCTTGACTGTTGTACAGTCCATGTATTCCCAATGTGCTGGAGAAGACAATACGATAACCGTTTGCAACAAGTATGATGATATCTCAAATCAAACTTTTGATTTATTCACAAACTTGAACGGAATGCCCGACCCAGGTGGTACTTGGTCCACACCAAACTCCAACATCATTGGTGCCTTGGACACCAATACAGGAATACTTAACCTTTGGGAAGTAAGCTATTTCGGGGAACATCAGTTCACCTACACCAATCCAAATTGCAACGAATCTGCTACCATCACACTGTTCTTAGGCGGTTACGCTGGACAGGATAATATTGATGGAAGTGCGAATGCGTGCAGTGATGGACCCGTAAACATGTTCAATTTTTTAGGAAGCTTAATAGATGGAGAGGTTCCAGACTTTAATGGTGTTTGGGCTGAGGACCCCAATACAGAAACGGGTTTTTTAAACGGCAATCTATTTGATGCCCAAGCTGCAGGTCCTGGAGAATACATTTTCACCTACACCGTACCCGCAGTGGATGTATGTCCAGGAATGCAATCCACCGTGAATTTAGAAGTACACGAGGCGCCAAATTCTGGCGAACCTATCGACTTTATAGTCTGCACTACAGACGACCTATCCGGTTTTACAAATCTTGATTTGAACGATTTACTAAACAATGAAGATCCAAATGGAGTATGGTCCGAAGTCAATACCAATCAACTTGAAAATCTTCAGGACCACTTTGTGAATGTGGATGACATCAACACAAATCATGGATATGGGAGTTACAGTTTTACTTACACCGTTCAACCCTCACATCCTGTTTGTCCAGAATCTTCCACGGAGGTTTTCATCATCATTCTTCCTACATTAAATGGCTCCTTGGAGTCCGAAAACTACTGTTTGGGAACACCCTACGAAGTTACTTTAAACTACGATTCGTCGCTTTTACCATCGGGACAATATCAAATTGATTATCGTGTCACCAGTAGCGAGGGAAATCAAGATGAGTCTGCCAGTATTCTCTTGGAAAACGGAACGGGCACGTTCAATGTGATGCCCTCGGCAGTCCCCATAAATGAAACGGTACAAGTAAACGTAATTGGAATAATAGGCACCCTACCCGAACAAATGATCTGCGATGATATTGATGTGGCACAGACAGAATTTTTGGTATCTAATCCAGTCGCCTCTGCCGAGAATATCTGCCCTAACAATCCAGTGAACGTGAATCTGGAAAGCATCTTGGATGCCATGGCGAATCCTACCAACGAAATACATTCCATAAATTATGATGTAATACTTCCCGATAACGCTGTGGTAAACCTATCAGAACAGAATATTGCGTTTACCAATGGTTCTGCATCATTCCAAATTCCAGCGGAGCAATTTCAGCTCTCGGGATCATACACCGTAGAAATCACGGTTGAGGATAGTTATGAAATCGGCTGCACTATCAACACAGGAATTCAGGTACAGCCCATTCCCGAAGAAATTCAGTTGGATATTGCCGTGGACAACAATTGTGATGCCACATCAATTGATGTGCTTGTAGATGCCCCCAACCTTCCAAACGGAAGCTACACGATTGAATACGAAGTTGTGGAACAAAATAGCCAAACCAGTCTAACGGACAACAGTATTAATTTCATGGGAGGAGTTGCTGTTTATGGAATCGATATTGCCAATCTCCCCGATGGAGATTACATGGTACTTCTAAAGAGTACACAAGACGACACTACTCCTTGTAGAACACAATTCGAATTTGAACTTCAAGAAGGTTTTTCGATTGGAAGAGAACCTATTGTGGTAGACGCAGAAGAACAACAATCCTTTTGCTTGAACAATGACACCCCAACTTTGGAGGACATTACGGTTACCACAAGTGGCTCTGTTTCCTTTTATCCAACTGCGGACAGTCAGGAAGCACTGCCTTTGGATACTGAGTTGGAAGATGGCGAGGATTATTACATCTCCAGCACCGATCAGAACAACAACTGCGTCAGCGAAGAACGTACCAGGGTTCAAGTATCTTTTTTCACATCAGGTGTACCCACTACCAACAATTCCAATCCAGTTTTATGTGCTTCTGAAAACTTTACATTGTCAGATCTCTCAATCTCTGCGCCCAATGGAGGAAATGTGGTTTGGTACGATGCGGATTTAGGCGGGACCATTTTGGACCCGACAGAAATCCTTATTGATGGGCAATCCTACTATGCAGCAGAACAACTGGATGGATTCTGCGAGAGCAACACCAGATTGGAAATTACACCGATCATTGTGCAACCTCCAATACCCGATTTAATCTCCGATGCACTCTTGGTCTGTGCACTGGATAATCCTACCGTAGCGGAATTGGAATCTCTTGAAAACGTGATTGCGGCAGAAGTGGAATGGTTCAACGTGGCGGAGGGTGGTGCGGCCTTATCTAGCTTCGAACTTTTGGAAGACGATACCGTTTACTACGCACAAAGTTATGATGTGGATACCGGGTGCATCAATACCAATAGAGTCCCCGTAGCGGTCGACCTCAACAATTGTGACCCCAAAAAGTATGGTTTCTTTATTCCAGATGCATTCTCTCCGAATAACGACAGCAGAAACGACACATATTATATTCCCAACATTGAAATAATATTTCCCGATTTCACATTGGAAATCTTTAATCGCTATGGCAATTCACTATTCAAGGGAGATGCCTCCAGACCTGCTTGGGATGGCTCTGGACCTAACGGAAAGACCGTTCCCAACGGGGTCTATTTCTATATCATCAATTTTAACAGGGAAGGTTATCAACCCAAACAGGGAAGACTATACCTAAACCGATAAGCAACCAAATCCATGAAAAGAATTCCAATAACCTTGTTATTATTTCTCAGTTTCGTCGGGGCAAAATCGCAGCAAGACCCACAATATACACAATACATGTACAACCTTAGTGTAATAAATCCAGCCTACACCACAAACGAAAGGGGACTTATCAATTTTGGAGCACTTTACCGGTCTCAATGGCAAAATGTTGAGGGTGCCCCTGAAACATTCACGTTTTTTGCACACGCCACCTTAAGTGACAAGGTGGAAACAGGAATTTCCATCATAAAAGATGAGATTGGGGACGGCGTTCTTTCAGAAAGCAATATTAATGCGGACTTTGCGTATATTTTACAACTGGACTCCAAAAGCAATTTGGCCCTTGGCCTAAAGGGTGGCATTACCTCCTTTGAGACCAATTTTAACAATTTGGTTTTTCCAGAATTCCAAGAAGATGATGCCTTTAATGAAAACATCAATAGTATTTTCCCTACTATCGGAGTCGGTGCATTTTACAATAGATCTAACTTTTACGTCGGGGTTTCGGCCCCTAACCTACTCACCTCAAAACATATCGAAAACCAAGATGGAGTTAGGCGCATAGGTTCGGAGGAAATACACTTGTTTTTTACATCAGGTTATGTATACACCATAAACCCTGAATTTAAATTAAAGCCCTCTATAATGACCAAAATGGTGGAAGGCTCTCCCATTTCTTTGGACACCTCTGTTAATATGCTGTTCAACAATAAATTCGAAACAGGACTTTCCTACCGATGGGGAGATGCTGTAAGCGCAATGTTCAATGTTTCGGTTATGACAGCCATTAGAATTGGCTACGCTTACGATTATACCCTTTCCAATTTAGGTAGCTTCAGTTCTGGGTCGCATGAAATCCTTGTCCTCTTCGATTTGGACCTGCTAGGACTTAAAAAAGGATATGATAAATCACCAAGATTCTATTAAGACCATGAAAAAAGTACTTTTTATCATATTGATTAGTGTACAAACCGTTTTTGCCCAAAAAGAATTGGAGCGTGCCAACACCTATTTTGAACGAGCCTTTTATAGTGATGCCATCCCGCTGTACGAGCAACTCTTAGCTACCAATAAAAGTCAGCAGGTATTACAAAACCTGGCGGATGCCTATTACCGGACTTATGATATGCATTCGGCGGCAAGATGGTACAAGACCCTAACCTCAAGATCTGGAAAAAATGTGGATGCATCCTATTATTTCAAGCTCAATCAATCTTTAAAGGCCATAGGCAAGTATCAAGAAGCAGAAAAAGCATTACAAGCCTATTATCAACACTTGGGTGATTCCGTTTCCGTGGATAAAGGAAGGCAAAACCAACTATACCTTAACAGTATTGAAGCCATTGGGGATAGATTCATGATTAAAAACCTCCCTTTGAACACTCCAGCCTCTGAATTTGCCGCAATGCAAATCGATTCCAACTTGATTTACACCGCTGCCAAAAAAAAGAATACATCTTGGAAAAAAGTGTACCGTTGGAACAATCAAGGATACTTGGATATTTATTCCCATCCCATTGATAAAATCACCCAAAATGATAGTTTTAGCAAAGGACTCCCAGGTAAGGTCAATACCAAAATGCACGAGGGAACTTTTGCTATTACCAATGACCGAAAAACCATTTATTTTACACGGAACAATTTTATAAAAGGAAGAAAACGAACAGACAACAAGAAGGTCTCCAATTTAAAAATTTACAAAGCAGTATGGATAGACGGCGAATGGACCAATATTACAGAATTACCATTTAATAGTGACAACCATTCCACCGAACATCCAACATTGAATTACAACGAAACCAAGCTTTATTTCTCTTCCGACCGCCCAGGCGGCTTTGGGTCGTTCGATTTATACAGCGTTGATATCATTTCCCATGAATCTTACAGTAATCCCGCTAATTTAGGATCATCCATTAATACGGATAAGAAGGAACAATTTCCTTTTTTGGATGCACAAAACAATCTTTACTTTGCTTCAAACGGTCATCCCGGTTTTGGTTTGTTGGATATTTTTATCTCCAAATACGAATCGGGAAGCCACAAAACGCCAGACAATGTGGGACTGCCCATAAATAGTGGGTATGATGATTTTGCAATATCACTTCATTCATCAAAAGAAGGTTATTTCTCATCCAACCGCCCATCGGGCAAAGGCAGTGATGACATCTATTCTTTCAAGGAAATCAAACCTTTGATCATAAAAGAAATTGAAGAAACTCAGCCAGTGGCATCTAACACTCCCGATAAACCCGATGAAAACAAAACATCAGAAGTTGACAAAAATGATGACGCATTTGTTCAAAAAGATGACAAAACCTTTATTAAAACACAACAAATCCATTTTGACTACAACCTTTGGTACTTGAGAAAAGATGTTCGAGGTCGACTGGATGTTGTTGTTCGCATAATGAACAAATACCCAAATATGAAGATTGAAGTAGGCACCCATACCGACAACAGGGGCAATGACAAATACAACTTGGAACTTTCCCAAAAGCGGGCAAACTCCGTAAAAGAATTCTTGGTGGACAATGGAATCTCGGAAGATAGAATCAATGCCGTAGGTTATGGCGAATCGAAACCACTCGTGCAATGCAAAACAGAAAACCACTGCACTGAACAGGACCACGAACAGAACAGGAGATGCGAGTTCACCATACTTGAATGGGAGCAAACCAATAGATAAATATCGCTTTCCCTTAAATTTTACCCGAGTAATTGCTATTTTTCCATAAAATAGCACAATGAACCTATCAGAAATAGAACTACGGGAAATAATGCCCGGATACCATGGAAAACTGGTGCACGGAGAGCGGATGAGCTGGGTGTTTTGGGATGTGGAACAAAATGCGGAAGTACCCGAACACCAGCACGACCACGAACAGATCATGCACGTAGTGGAAGGTACTTTCGAATTCACCCTGAATGGAGAAAAAGGAGTGTACAAGCCCGGTGATGTGGTCATTATCCCATCCAACATTCCCCATAGCGGAAAAGCCTTGACACCATGTAAATTGATGGATATTTTTAGTCCTGTAAGAGAAGAGTACCGATAATCATGAATATATCATTAAAGGGAAAAAAAGCCCTAGTTGGAGGCAGCAGCAAAGGGATCGGCGAAGCCATAGCAAAACAACTTGCAGCTAGTGGCGCCAGTGTGACCCTTATAGCACGTAGCGCAGGGCGGATGCAGGAGCTCATTATGGAAATGGACAGCTCCCAAGGGCAACAGCACCAATTCCTTTCAGTGGATTTTACAGATTTTGAGGCCTACAAGGTAAAAATATCAGCCTTCTTCGAGACCAATAACGTGGATATCCTGGTCAACAATACACAAGGACCCGAAGGCGGAGGTGCATTGGAAAAGAAAGTGGATGATTATCAGAACGCGTTCGACTTGCTGTTCAAATCGGTGGTATTCACCACGGAACTTGCCCTAAAGCATATGCAAGAGCAACAATGGGGGCGCATCATCAATATAGCATCCATATCGGTAAAGGAGCCCTTGAACTATTTGGCACTTTCCAACACGATACGGGCCGCAGTGGTTACCTGGGCCAAAAGTTTGGCGTACGATGTAGCCAAAGATGGCATTACCGTGAACAGTACGCTAACAGGTTATTTTGATACTGACCGAATTGCCCAGCTAAACTCTAAAAAAGCAGAAAAAATGGGTGTTTCTCCAAATGAAGTGCGCTCCAACATGGAAGAGCAAGTACCTGTAAAACGGATTGGCGACCCAAAGGAATATGGTTATTTGGTTGCCTTCTTGGCATCGGAACAGGCGGCCTTTATTACGGGAACCAATATCCCAATTGATGGCGGACTGCTAAAATCGTTGTAAATTAAAGACTCATTTTATCCTTGAAAATATAAGATTGCCTGCGGGAAACTTCCACCTCTTCCCCATTTTTCATGGTAAGTTTTAACTTCCCGTTGAACCATGGCACTACATTTTCAATATAGTTAGTGTTGACAATCTGTTGGCGATTGGCTCTAAAAAAAGAATCTTGGGGCAATTTTTCCTCAACCTGGTTCAAGGATTTATATAGTAATGGTTTTTTATCCTCAAAATGCACCCTGGTATAGTTCCCAACAATTTCGAACAGGGTAATATCCCCTATTTTAACCAACCAACAGGCTTCCCCATCTTTAATAAAAATTTGACTGGTCTCTGTCAAAACCTTAACGTTGGAAGCAATCTCCTCCTTGGTCACCATTTTTTCACGTACCTTTTCCAAGGCCATATTAAAACGCTTACTGCTCACGGGTTTCAACAAATAATCCAAGGCATTGTATTCAAAGGATTTTATAGCATACTCGTCATAAGCCGTGGTAAAAACAGTAATAGGAACCTCATCCAACATTTCCAATAGATCAAAACCATCTTTCTCTGGCATGTTAATGTCCAAAAACAACAAATCCGGCGACTCGGATTCTATCAGCGCCACCCCATCGTCCACATTTTCCGCTTCACCTACTAGCTCTAGATCATCGTGGAGTTTTAAAAGCTCCTTAAGCTCGTTCCTAGCCAGTCTGGAATCTTCTACGATTACCGCCTTTATCTTCATGCCAATGGTATTTTAATTTCTGCCACTACTTCATCGGATATTTCCTCTAATTTAAAGGAAGCTTTATCGGCGTACAACAATTTAAGGCGCTGTTCTATGTTCTTCAACCCCAATTTGGTGGAGCCCTTGGAAAAGTTGAGTTTCCCGGTATTCCGAACAATAATGAACAAATCGCCGTCCTTTTTATAAATGGACAAGAGCACCCGCCCTCCATTTTTTAGATTGGAAATGCCATGCTTTACCGCATTTTCTATCAACAATTGAATGACCATCGGAGGGATTCTAAGATCGAACGTATCTTCCTCAATTTGTTTTACATACTCCAAACGATCTTCGAACTGAATCTTGGATAGATCGATATAATTGTTCACTACCTCCAGTTCTTCGTGTACCGGGATGTCATTTACATTGTTTTTGGTCAAGGAGTAGCGGATAATTTCAGAAAGTTTAGTGAGCATCTCCCTGGATTTTTCCACATCTTCCAACATAAGCCCACGGATATTATTGAGGCTATTGAACATAAAATGTGGATTTATCTGACCTTTTAACGTATTTAATTGAGCCTGCTTTAAAGTAGTGTTGAGCTCCAACCGTTCAATGCGGTTTTGGTTCACCTTTAAAAGCAATTTGATCACCAAATAGGTAATCGTCCATGCCCCGACCAAAAAGAGCGAATTCAACACTTGGACCATTACTTTATCATAGCCTTCGAACATATGGATTTCCGACTCCGTGAGCTCCGGCCCAAATTCCACATATATATACCCAAAAAGGACATTAAGGAGTCCAAAAATTGCAGAGGCCACCAATGTGGACAAAATAATTTTAATGACTTCTTTGCCTCCAAAGGAATCAAAATGAACGTTCCTTTTAAGGTACCAGCGCAAAATAGCGGTTGAAAACACACCTATAAAAGTTCCAACAACAATCGAAAACACGACCATCTCGAAACTAATTTTTTGGGGAATCAATGCTCCAATAGAGTTAATAAAAACCCATCCTAACAATTGAAGCGTCCAAAACGCAACATTCCTTTTCTTTGAACTTAATTCCATTCGCTAGGGCATCTACTGCCCAAATTTACATTAAACTTACTCGGCACAGACTCTACTACGATTTTTGCGCCGCTTTCCTTTTAAAAAGACTGCAACAGGATTTTCTCTGTGGCAAAAATGCAATCCACATCATGGCGGAGCCAGAATAGAAGAATGGAAAATACATTGCATGTTCCCAGGAATTGAACTTTCCATAGATTCCTATCAACACCCCAAGGATACCCATGGCAAATACTATTTTTTGTTGTGTGCTCAGTTTTTTCATATTGATGAGTTTTTACCCCGATTAAACGGATTATAAAATTATGCTTACTAAAATTGAGATAATAAATTTAGCTAGTGCTATCATGACTGTTCTGCTTTTTAGATTTTATTTCTAAAGCGAAAGTAATGGACAACACTTCTTACGAGAAGTATTTTATGACAAGTGGTAATTTGGGGCAAGTGAACGGTAAATGTACTATGTATGTGCGCCAATAATCCTGTAAACAGTTGATTTTAAGAACTATTTGGGCTGTGGTGGAAATTTGGAGAACACCTTTTTTACCACAGCTTTAAGTTTAGCTTCCCGTACACTGGGCGATGCATTATCCCGAAGTCCGCTCTCTGCCCTAGCCTGCCAGACAAGTGCATCTCGCTGGGCATCTACTAGATCAAACTGAATACTCCTTTGTAAAGTTGGGCCTCCCAATGGCAGTCCAACAGAAATACCACCACCAACATTTCTCCCGGTCCCCCCGATACCGACACCAACATTATTGTTCGGCGCACCTCTGTATTCATCGCTTATTATATTGAAAAATAGTTCGGGTTCTTCGGCCAATCGGTAGCCACGGGCCTGTAAAGTGGAATCTAGGGCACTGAGAAGACGCCTTTCGTCCAATTGGCTCAGGCCAGACTGCATATCCGGATAATAATTATAGGTAGAGTAACTTAAAAAGTCGACCGTTTTATCATAATCGTAGTTCACCCTTACAGCACTACAGGAGAACAATATGAAGACCGATAGTAAAGAAAGAAGTTTGCGCATGGTACATCCTTGGATCCACTTAAATTTAACCAATAAATTGATCGGAAAAGTGAATATTGACGATTAATCGTTCAATAACTTCCAAAGTCTGTCCTTAAGTTGCTGAATACCGAGTCCGCTCACAGAAGAAATAAACATGTATGGAACATCCTTAAAATCTTCTTTCATATCCTCGTTCATTTCCTCGATAAGCTCATCGTCCAACATATCACATTTGGAAATGGCCACCAGGCGTTGCTTATCCAACAATTCGGGATTGTACCTCCTTAATTCATCCAGAAGAATATTATATTCTTGACTGATGTCCTTGCTATCGGCGGGAACCAAGAACAAGAGCGTTGCATTACGTTCAATATGACGTAAAAAATAGTGTCCCAGACCCTTACCTTCTGCAGCTCCTTCGATTATTCCGGGAATGTCTGCCATTACAAAACTTTGAAAATCCCGATATTCAACAATCCCTAAATTGGGTTTTAGGGTGGTAAACTCGTAATTGGCAATTTTAGGTTTTGCAGAGGTCATCGCGGAAAGCAATGTGGATTTACCTGCATTGGGAAAACCAACCAGACCAACATCCGCCAAAACTTTAAGTTCCAAGGTAAGGTGATCTTCCTTACCGCTTATCCCGGGTTGGGCATATCTTGGAGTTTGGTTCGTGGCACTTTTAAAGTGCCAGTTGCCACGACCTCCCATTCCGCCTTCGAGAACAATTTTTTCCTCACCGTCCTCGGTTATCTCAAAGAGTATTTCGTTGGTTTCAGTATTTCGTACCACTGTGCCCAAAGGCACCTCCAAGTATACATCTTCGCCATCGGCACCTGTGCTTCGGCTTTTGCTTCCGTGCTCTCCGTGACCTGCCTTAAAATGCTTTTTAAACTTAAAATGGACCAAAGTCCATAAATTTTTGTTCCCTTTTATGATTACATGACCTCCTCTACCGCCATCACCGCCATCCGGACCACCTTTGGCCACATACTTTTCGCGACGTAAATGTGCAGAGCCTTTGCCTCCGTTACCAGAAGTGACGTGCACTTTTACATAATCCACAAAATTACCCTCGGTCATAAATCCAATATCTTTTCAAAAGAAACTAATTATAGGGAATCGATCACTTTGCTCAAACGCCCGGTAATCTCATCAATGCCACCTATCCCGTTTACGGAGTGGAACTTCCCTTGTTTTTCATAATAGGCTTTCAAGGGAGCGGTTTTTTCGTTGTACTCATCAAAACGGTTGCGAATCTTGCTTTCGTCCTGATCATCGGAGCGACCACTGCTCTTGCCCCGCTCCAAAAGGCGTTGTACCAAAATATCGTCCTCAGCTTCCAATGCAATGGTTGCGTTCACCTTCATATCCTTGGACTCCAAGAAATTGTCCAATGCTTCTGCTTGTGCCGCCGTTCTGGGGAATCCATCAAAAATAAAACCTGCCGCTTCCGGATTTTTTTCGACTTCGTCCTTCAACATATCAATGGTAACCGCATCTGGAACCAAATCCCCTTTATCAATATAGGACTTGGCCAATTTACCGAGCTCCGTACCGTTTTTAATGTTGTATCGGAAAACATCCCCCGTGGAAATGTGCTTCAGATTATATTTTTCCTTTAGGAACCCTGCCTGGGTACCTTTTCCAGCTCCTGGCTTTCCAAAAAGCACTAGGTTAATCATATCTGTTTGATTTAATTGGTAAACTTCTCTTAGGTTTCGGCCCAGTTCATTATAATCCAGCCCATACCCTACAATAAAATCATCGGGAATTTCCAGGCCTACATAGTCGATGGCATATTCGCCATTGTACACATCGGATTTATAAAAAAGGGTGCCGATCTTAAATTCCTTTACATTGGTATTGGAAAATAAATGGACCAACTGCTTTAAGGTGCGACCGGTATCCACAACATCTTCCAAAATGATCACACTTTTACCCCCCATCCCTTCTGGAACATCGAGGAGGGTCTCCACAATACCCGTTGATGTGAGGCCTTGGTACGAGCTCAACCGAACAAATGACACCTCACAAGGATGTTGATAGGCTTTTAAAAAATCGGAAACAAACATAAAGGCCCCATTGAGCACACCCACAAATAGAGGTGTTTCGTCCTTGTAATCCTCAGCGATTTCTTGGGCCATTTTTTCAATGGCGGCGAGGATTTTTTCTTCCTTAATATAGGGCTTAAAATACTTGTCGTGGAGCTTAATCAATGTGTTCAAGTTATCATCAGGTTGGCAAAGATAATATTTTTAAAGCTGCTAGGCCCGTTCAACTTTTATACCCTCGTGGATTTCACGTATTTTTGCTCACATTCAATTCACAAATCAATGCAAATTTTCTCTTCCGACTTTAAACTGGGAATTTTAGGTGGTGGACAACTGGGCAAAATGATGCTTTACGAAACCAGGAAATGGGACATACAGACCAAAGTGATGGATGCTTCGGCCGAAGCCCCTTGCAAAATAGCCTGTAACGAATTTATTCAGGGCAGCCTGATGGATTATGATGCTGTTTTGGCATTTGGAAAAGATGTAGATGTACTTACCATAGAGATCGAGAACGTAAATATAGATGCACTCGAAAAATTAGAGCACGAAGGAATCCAGGTTTATCCCCCGACCAAAACTCTAAGAACCATCCAGAACAAGGCCGTACAAAAGTTGTTCTATACCGATCACAATATACCCACTGCCCCATTCACCCGATTTGCCTATACTTCAGAAATTGAGGACAGCATTCACAATGGAGGACTTTCCTTGCCGTTTGTTTGGAAAAGCGCCCAATTTGGTTACGACGGACAGGGTGTTAAGGTGGTCCGTAAAATAGAGGACCTTAAAGAGCTGCCCAATGTTGAGTGCATTGCCGAAAAAATGATCGATTTTAAAAATGAGCTGGCCGTTGTAGTTGCGCGAAACATCAAAGGTGAAGTTAAAACATACCCTGTTGTGGAAATGGAGTTTCACCCAGAAGCCAATCAGGTGGAATATGTTATCTGTCCTGCTCGAATTGATGATGCCGTAGCCAAAAAAGCACAGGAAGTGGCATTAAAAGTTTCGGAACATATGAAACATGTTGGTTTGTTGGCCGTAGAAATGTTCCAGACCAAGGATGATAAGATTATGGTAAACGAGTCTGCTCCACGACCTCATAACAGTGGCCATTACAGCATTGAGGCTTCGTACACCAATCAGTTCGAACAGCATATTCGTGCCATTTTGGGCATGCCATTAGGAAAAACCGATAGTAAAGTGGCCGGAATTATGGTTAATTTGGTCGGTGCCGAGGGCCATACCGGGAATGTGGTTTACGAGAATATCGACAAAATATTGGAAATGGACGGGGTCACCCCACACATTTATGGCAAAAAACAAACACGTCCGTTCCGTAAAATGGGCCATGTAACCATCGTGGACGAGAATATGGCCATAGCCAGAGAAGTGGCACAGCAGGTAAAAGAAACCATTAAAGTGATAAGCAAATAAGATATGAGCAAAGTAGCCGTGATCATGGGAAGCACAAGCGACCTTCCCGTTATGCAAGACGCCATCGATATTTTAAAAGAATTGGGAGTTAATGTAGATGTGGACATTGTGTCTGCCCACAGAACACCCGAAAAATTGTTCAGTTTTAGCAAAAGTGCCCACATCAATGGGTATTCGGCCATTATTGCGGGTGCAGGAGGTGCAGCGCACTTGCCCGGAATGGTAGCATCCTTATCGCCACTTCCGGTGATAGGGGTTCCCGTTAAAAGTAGCAACTCCATTGATGGTTGGGATTCAGTGTTATCTATTTTACAAATGCCAGGAGGTGTTCCCGTGGCCACAGTAGCCCTTAACGGTGCCAAAAATGCCGGAATCCTTGCCGCCCAGATTATTGGGAGCTCCAATAACGAGATTATGGAGAATATCATCGCCTACAAGGAAGGTCTCAAAGAAAAGGTGATCAAAGGGGCTGAGGAAGTCAATAAATCTTTCTAATAATCTTTTTTGATTATGAACTATAATCAAATCGGTATTTTGCTAGGCATCTGTGCCATTGCTCTTTTTGGGCTGACCTTAAAAAAAGTCGACAACCCATATATAAAAGGACTTTGGAAAGGTAGTCTGCTGGTGTTCACCATTTATGCCGCTTTGCTAATTTTTATTGAAATTCGTTGGCAATTTATTTCGGATTATGCCAACACTTATGATTTGAACAATAATGGCTTTGTAGACCTCAACGAATACACGGATGAAGCCATGGAAGCCATGAACAAAAGAACCTACGGCGCCAATATCCGATTGTATGCCCCAGTAACGATGGCAATCATTTCATCTATTATTGGATTGGCTTATGTATTGAGCGACTGGGCGGTAATATGGTTAAAAAACAAAAAATAGATTTGACAACTATGAACAATCCATTATTGGAGCCATTTGATCAAGCTCCTTTTTCCAAAATAAAGAACGAACATTTTAAGCCTGCTTTTCTTCAGGCTATCGAAGACACCAAAAAGGAGATTGATGCCATAGTCAACAACCCTGAACCCCCAACATTTGGAAATACGTTGGAGGCCTTGGATTTTTCCGGACAACAATTGGACCGTATCTCGAGTGTTTTTTTCAATCTAAATTCAGCGGAAACCAACGAAGAAATCCAAAAAATCGCACAGGAAGTCTCCCCACTATTATCGGAATTCAGCAACGACATCACTTTAAACGAGGACCTGTTCAAAAGAATTAAAACTGTTTACGAACAACGCGATTCTTTAGACCTTACCACGGAGCAGCAAACCCTTCTTGAAAAGAAATACAAGAATTTCAGCCGAAATGGTGCCAACTTAAAAGAAAAAGAGAAAAAACGCCTACGAGAAATCGATGCGGAACTCTCTAAATTAAAGCTCACGTTTGGCGAAAACGTGCTGGCCGAGACTAACAAATATGAAATGTTGCTAACGGATGAAAAAGATGTGGATGGCCTTCCCGAAGGCACCAAAGAGGCAGCAGCGCAACTAGCAGAATCCAAAGGCAGGCAAGGCTGGCTGATTACCTTGGACTATCCGAGCTATATCCCGTTTATGAAATACGCCAAGAACAGGGAATTGCGCAAGAAACTTTCTTTGGCTTTTGGCAGCAAGGGCTTTCATAACAATGAACTTGACAATCAAGAAAATGTAAAAAAAATCGTAAACCTGCGCTTTGAGCGTGCCAATTTGCTCGGGTATAAAACCCATGCCGATTTTGTTCTGGAAGAGCGCATGGCGGAGACCCCCGAAAAAGTACTTGACTTCCTGAACGAACTTTTAGAGAAAGCCAAACCAGCCGCCGATCGCGAGTTTGCTGAATTGGAAGCGTATGCCAAAGAGTTGGATAATATTGATCGGCTTGAAAAATGGGACAGCGCCTATTATTCCGAAAAATTGAAGCAGAAACTCTTTGATCTGGACGATGAAAAACTAAAACCCTATTTTAAACTGGAGAACGTGATCAACGGCGTTTTCAAAGTGGCCGAAAAACTGTTTGGACTCACTTTTAAAGAGGTTGACACAGTGGACAAATACCACGAAGAGGTAAAAACTTTCGAGGTTTACGAGAACGATAATTTTTTATCGCTCTTCTATGCCGACTTCCATCCAAGACCGGGTAAACGTGGCGGCGCATGGATGACATCTTTTAAGCCACAATATACCTTGAACGGTAAAAATAGTAGACCACACATAGCAAACGTATGTAATTTTACCAAACCAACAGCCTCAAAACCTTCCTTGCTCACTTTTAACGAAGTGACCACGCTTTTCCATGAGTTTGGACATGCCCTGCACGGGATGTTGGCAAACACCAATTACCCTAGTTTATCCGGCACTTCCGTATACTGGGATTTTGTGGAACTGCCAAGTCAAGTAATGGAAAACTGGTGCTACGAAAAAGAGGCTCTGGAACTTTTTGCCCATCACTATGAAAGTGGGGAAATGATCCCCATGGAACTTGTCGAAAAGATAAAGGAGTCGGCAACTTTCCAAGAAGGCATGGCTACGGTACGCCAATTGAGCTTTGGCCTTTTGGATATGGCATGGCATGGAAAAGATCCATCTAACGTCAATAACGTTAAGGCATACGAAACAGCTGCTTTTGAAAGCACCAACCTCTTTCCTGAAACACCGGAAACATGTATGAGCACATCATTTTCACACATCTTCCAAGGCGGGTATTCATCCGGCTACTATAGTTATAAGTGGGCCGAGGTCTTGGATGCCGACGCCTTTGCCCATTTTAAGGAAAATGGAATTTTCAATACCAAGGTGGCCGATAAGTTCAAAGAACATGTCCTCTCGAAAGGAGGCACAGAAAACCCAATGGACCTTTACAAAAAGTTCAGGGGAGCCGAACCCAACATTGATGCATTGCTCGAACGGGCAGGTTTGTTGAAAACCAATTGATTTTAAAGTCAATCTTGATTGATATCATAAATTAGAGTTATATTGTTCTATAGCTTAACGGTTTACCAAATACAAATGAAACGGGCAAAACAAATGTCCTAAACAATAATGCTATGTTCCCCCTAAATGTAATCAACCTTTAAAATGAAGCATTGGGATATTGAAGATATCAGCACAAGGGATTTGTTCGAAAAAACCTTAAAGATCGCAAAGGTCGGCATATATGAACTTAGCGTTGCATCCAATACAATATATTGGAGCGGAGTTACCCGAGAAATTACGGAAGTGCCAAGCGATTTTGTGCCAACACTGGAAAATATCAAATATTTTTTCAAGGAGGGAAATTGTAGGGAACAAGCCATACAGGCATTACACCGGGCAAAGGAACATGGAGAGCCTTTTGATCTGGATGTGGAAATGATAACCGCCAAAGGAAATCAGCGATATGTACGGAATATAGGATATCCAGAGTTCAGGAATGGCAATTGTGTTAAAATCATTGGCGTTCTACAGGATATTACGGAGCGAAAAAGAATAAAATTCGATTTGACCCGAAAGAACCAGCTCCTAGGTTTTGCCGAAAAAATGGCCCATATAGGCCATTGGAGAATAGATCCGGTATCCCAAAAATTCACTTGGTCCGAAAATATGTACAGGATAGCCGACCTTAAAATCGGTGTTCCAATGACCTTGGAAAAATATTTAAAACACATTCCCGAAGAGGATAGAAAAAAGATCTTGGAGCATATAGACAAATGCAACGAAACCAAGATATTTGAACCCTTCACCCACAGAATAAAACACAAAGATGGCAGTATACACCATTTTAAAGTCATAGGAGAGATCATTGTTAATGAACAGGGAGAAATAGATCAGATAATCGGCACCTCTCAGGATATAACGGAATTTGTGCATCAGAAACAAGAATTACTAGAAAAGAACCAACAACTCAACAACGCGGAAAAAATCGCAAAAATTGGACACTGGCGCTGGTGTTTGGATACCGACACAGCCTATTGGTCGGATAACTTATATGAAATATCAGGAGTTGACAAAAGCATCAAAGTTGATACCGAAGTATTTTTGAACACCATTTTCCATGAAGACAGAGAAGCCGTTAAGGCAAATATGGAAAACGCTGTAGCTACAAGAAATTTTGAGCCCATTGTTTATCGTATCCAGTTAAAAGATGGAACCCTAAAAACCATTAATACCGTTGGGCAGGCTATAACGGACAGCAAAGGAATGGTCCAGGAAATTCTGGGCACGTGCCAAGATATTACCGAACATACCATAAAGGAACAAGAACTCATCTTTAAGAACCAGCAGCTCAACCTTGCCGAAAAGATGGCCAAAATCGGCAACTGGAAATGGAACGCACTTACCAATGAAGTACAATGGTCGGATAACTTATACGACATCTACGGACACCCAAAAGACGCAGACTTAAGTTATGAAGTGTTTTTAAACTATGTACATGAAGATGACCGACCTTATGTGGAACGAAAAATAGGCGAAGCCTCAGAAACAGGGGTTTACGAAGACCTTAACTATCGTATCCGGTTACAAGATGGTTCCGTAAAAACCATTAAATCCACTGGAATTGTCAATGTGGCCCATGGGCAAACCATTGAAATGCTGGGCACATGCCAAGATATTACCGATCAATTCAACAAAGCTCAAGAGGTAATTCAAAAAAACCAGCAATTGACCTTTGCCGAAGAACTGGCAAAAATAGGATATTGGGAATGGGATGTAGTGAACGACCATCTTACTTGGTCCGACAACATGTACCGGATCTTTGACATGGAGGTGGGCACTCCCCTTGGTTTTGAGAATGTGGTTGAAGCCATTCACCCCGGCGACAGGGATATGTTCCGCGCCCATGCAGAGGAATTTATTGCAGAAAAAAAATTCAGAAAGTTTATGCACCGTATTGTTTACGATAGTGGAGCGGTGAGAACCGTTGAACTTTATGGCGAGGTGGTAACGGACAGAGCAGGAAATGTTCTAAAAATGGTTGGGATCACACAGGACATTACAGAACAACGTATGTCCGAAATTAAGTTCCGGGGCCTATTGGATTCCGCACCGGACACAATGATCATTGTAGACACAAAAGGTCTGATACAATTGGCCAACAAACAAGCGGAAAAAATGTTCGGGTACAAGGCAACCGAACTTGTAGACCAACATGTTTCCATGCTCGTACCCAATCGCTTGTGGGATACCATGGAGTACCACGCCAACATATTTTTTAAAGACCCAAAACATACAGGACTGCCTGCCGATCTCGATTTCTATGTACAAAACAAAGCTGGTTTTCAAATACCCGTTCAGGTCACCCTTAGTCCTCTTGTAACCTCCGAGGGACTGTTGGTCTCCTTGGCCATTCGGGATATTACCGAACAAAAACAGAGTGCCCATCGGATTTTGGAAACCAATAAAAGTTTAAAGGAATCCGCAAACAAGCTAAAAATCCAGAATAAGCAACTGGCCGAATTCAACCATATAACATCGCATAATCTGCGATCGCCGGTGAGCAACCTAAGTTCCCTGATCAATATTTACAAGACGGAGGAGGACAGTGACCTGCGAGAGGAGCTCATAGAAAAAATGGAATCTGTTACCAATCATTTAACCTGGACTTTGGACACACTAGTAGAGTCCTTGGTAATAAAAAACAAGACCAACGTTGCCCTCGAAGAGACCATTTTTGAATCTATCCTCCAGAAGACAAAGGATATGCTCGCCGCCCAAATACTGAAGACCGAAGCAATTATTGAACATGATTTTTCCGAAGTCGAAAGCGCCATGTACAATAAAATTTATTTGGAGAGCATTTTCCTGAATCTGATCAGCAATTCGTTAAAGTATAGGGACGAGAATAGAAAACCAAAAATATTGGTAAAATCCAAAATAAAAAATGGAAGAACCCAACTGGAATTTCGGGACAACGGACTGGGTATAGACCTTAAAAAAAACGGACATAAATTGTTTGGATTTAGCAAGGTGTTCCATCGTAACAAGGACGCCAAAGGCGTAGGCCTTTTTCTGACCAAGGCACAAATAGACGCCATGGGCGGAAAAATTTGGGCCGAGAGCGAACCGGGCATCGGCACATCTTTTTTTGTTAACCTAAATCATTGACCCTCATGAAACCTATCAATGTATGTATAGTCGACGATGATGATATCTATCAATTTACCATGAAGGTGACCATAAGAAACATCCCAACGGTAAAATCTACCCAAGTTTTTACCGACGGCGCCCAAGCACTCGAATATATCATCAACAATAAAAATGATAAGGATGCCCTGCCCGATATTATTTTTCTGGACATCAACATGCCTGTAATGGATGGGTTCCAGTTTATGGATGAATTCACAGATCTACTGCCAAAGCTGAACAAACCCATACAGGTATATCTTGTATCCTCTTCCATTGACCCTAAAGACATCCGCAAGGCCAAAAGAAACGATGCCATTACCGATTATTTGATCAAACCGCTAAAATCGGAACAGGTAAAAAACATCCTGACCCAATTCAAATAAACTCAATTTTCCCTTTTTTTATAGAACTAAATTGTTGTTAAACCACAAACAATGTGTTAGGTAGGAGCAATTCATACGTCTAACCTGCCTCAAAACCTATGTTAAAACGCCAAAAACCATTACTTTTGGTTATTCGATAGGAATATGACCAAACATAAACTTCAACCGGACACTTGGGTAGATCAATATGCGGATTACCTCTTTAACTATGCAGTATCCCGTGTAAGCGACACAGAAATTGCAAAGGATTTGGTTCAGGAGACCTTTTTTGCAGGTCTTAATTCAGCTAAAAACTACAAGGGCGATGCTGCCGAGCGAACTTGGTTGGTGTCCATCCTAAAACGAAAGGTTATAGACCACTACCGAAAAATCAATTCAAAAAAAGGCAAAGCAGAAGTACGTATAAATTATAGTTCCGATACCGATGCTGAAGGTGATTGGCTGGAACAGCAGGTAGCCGACCCTTACAGTAAAGACGGCGACAATGTACTTGAGAACGAGGAATTGGGTGATGCACTACAAGATTGTATATCCAAATTACCCCAAAAACAAGCATTGGTTTTTAGCATGAAAACCATACAGGGCATGAGCACGGAAGATGTTTGTAATGAATTGGGTATAAATCCGTCCAACTTATGGGTAATGATCCATAGGGCAAGAACTGCATTAATGGGTTGTTTAAACGAAAATTGGTTTTAGCTATGAAGATTTCATGTGAGGAAGCACAGGGCATCTGCGATAAATCCCAATACAAGGAAGCAAGTTTTTGGGATATTATCAAGTTGCGCTTTCACCTGTTTACCTGCAAAGTATGCAAAGGATATTCCAAGAAGAACAACGAACTGACCTCGCTTTGCGATAGGGCCGGACTTACTGTATTGTCCGAAGAAGACAAGGAAAAAATGAAAAGGGACCTGGAAAAAAAGAATGCCTAACCGTATCTTTCCGAAAGCCAAAGCAGACCCAACCAAAAAATAGGGATCGCTTCTATCCAGAACATTACAAAATACTTGGAACGCATTTTTTTACCCATCTGCAAAACAAAAATCAATATTGCGACCAGGATCAGTCTGAGGGCTATTTCCTCGCTTTTCAGGTTGTCCTTTAAAAATGTGATCATAAAGAAAACCAAGGACAATATAGTTCCCAAGCGCCGGGTATTGCGTTCACCCAATAGTTGTGGTAAGGTTCTCAAACTCTTGTGGTCCCATTGTAAATCGCGGATTTCAAACGGTAGAATAAGAATCAAGACCAAAAGCATCCTCTGGATAAATGTAACTGCAAAATCCCAATCCAAGGGCATATTAGCATCCAAAACTGGCAGCAAGACCGTGAATCCGGCCCAAACAAAGGCCACAATATACACTTTAAGACCAGCTAAATTCCTTAAGTTCTTGGCCCTGGGCAATAAAGGAACCGCATAAAGTACGGACAATACCGCAAGACCAATGGTTGCCACCCATATTTTGGCATCCAATCGCATCAGAAAAAGAATGGCCATACCGAACGACAAAAAACTAAAAACCTGGATAAGCTTGTGGTAAGCATTGGATACGATTATATACTTATAGGCCTCTACCCCATATTTTATAAAGTTGTAACAAACTATCACACTAAAAAAAATAAAGCCCAAAAGATATATATCGGTAGAGCTGCCCATCAAATAAAATGTTGCCCCGGCCATAGAAATAACCGAAACGGCCACATGGATACTGGCATCGAGATAAAAGTCGAATATAGCTTTTAAGGTTCGCATCAAATCATTGTCGCTTCTATTTCACTCAAGGTTAATTTGTGGTTAACAACTTTGTTCCCGTGATATTCAAAATTGACCATTTTCATCGAATTTATCCCTAATTTTGTGCACTTTATTGGATTGAACATGAACACAGAGGTTTTTGCTGCCAGGCACATTGGCATTACAGAAAAGGACTTGCCCCACATGCTCGAAACTATTGGGGTCGATAGTATGGATCAACTCATTTATGAGACTATCCCCGATGACATTAAATTAAAAAAGACACTTGATCTTCCCGAAGGGATAAGTGAACACGAATTCCTGAGCCACCTTCACCAACTGGCCGAAAAGAACAAGGTTTTTAAAAGTTATATCGGGCTGGGATACCATGAAACCTTGACACCATCGGTGATCAAACGAAATATATTGGAAAACCCTGGGTGGTACACCGCTTACACGCCCTATCAGGCCGAAATTGCCCAAGGAAGACTGGAAGCATTGCTTAACTTCCAGACCATGGTTTCCGACCTAACCGGTATGGAAATTGCCAATGCCTCGCTTTTGGACGAAAGTACCGCTGCGGCCGAAGCGATGACCATGTTGTTTGAATTGCGCAGTCGTCCCCAGAAAAAAGAACAAGTAAGCAAGTTCTTTGTATCCGAAGAGATTTTGCCGCAAACATTGAGCTTGCTCAAAACGCGGGCTATACCTTTAGGTATAGAATTGGTAGTGGGCAACCATGAAACTTTTCAATTTTCCGATGATTTTTATGGCGCTATGTTACAGTATCCCGGAAAATACGGTCAGGTCCATGATTATGCATCCTTTGTGGAAAATGCAAAAGCCAAGGATATAAAAGTGGCCGTTGCCGCCGATATTCTAAGTTTGGTTATGCTGACCCCTCCTGGAGAATGGGGCGTAGATGCCGTGGTGGGAACTACACAACGCTTTGGTATCCCCTTGGGTTACGGAGGACCGCACGCTGCTTTTTTTGCCACCAAAGAAGAATATAAGAGAAGTATCCCGGGCCGTATAATCGGTGTTACCAAAGATACTGATGGTAACCGTGCCTTGCGTATGGCATTACAAACAAGGGAACAACATATAAAAAGGGACAAGGCCACCTCCAATATTTGTACCGCCCAAGTACTATTGGCCGTAATGGCCGGGATGTACGCCGTTTATCACGGACCGGATGGATTAAAATACATCGCCGAAAAAGTACACGGCTATACTAAAAAATTGGCCAAAAGTCTGGAAACTTATGGGTTTGACCAAGTAAACTCTTCCTATTTTGACACTGTACAAGTAAAAGTTAAAAACACGAAGCGCCTTAAAGAGCTTGCCGAGAAGAAAGACATCAACCTATTTTATGTAGATGGGGAAACTGTGTCCATTTCGATGAATGAATCCGTTTCGGAATCGGATTTGAACACATTGATATCTTGTTTCCTTGAATCACACAATTTACAGGAAAAGTCTTTAAAAGACTTAGAATTGGACGATGCCATTCCGGCCGGTCTTCAAAGAAAAGCTCCATTTATGGAGCATGAAGTCTTCAACTCCTATCATTCAGAAACCGAGTTGATGCGCTACATCAAAAAATTGGAGCGTAAGGATTTGGCACTGAACCACTCCATGATTTCCTTGGGTAGCTGCACTATGAAGCTCAATGCAGCTTCGGAAATGCTACCATTAAGTTGGCTACAATGGGGCAATATCCATCCTTTTGTCCCACTGGATCAGGCACAAGGCTATCAAGAAGTTCTTCAATCCTTGGAGGAGCAACTGAACGTTATTACAGGTTTCGCTGCCACATCACTACAACCTAACTCGGGAGCCCAAGGTGAGTATGCCGGCTTAATGGTCATACGCGCTTACCACGAATCTCGTGGCGAAGGACACCGTAATATCTGTATTATTCCGGCGTCCGCACATGGCACCAACCCTGCTTCTGCCGTAATGGCCGGAATGAAAGTGGTGGTGACCAAAACAGATGACCAAGGAAATATTGATGTAACCGACTTGGAGGAAAAAGTGGTTAAACATGCCGAAAACCTTGCAGCCTTAATGGTAACCTACCCTTCCACCCATGGGGTTTTTGAATCATCCATAAAACAGATCACCAAACTGATACACGACCACGGTGGTCAAGTTTACATGGATGGTGCCAACATGAACGCTCAAGTAGGCTTGACCAATCCGGCCACCATAGGTGCAGATGTATGCCACTTAAACTTACACAAAACATTTGCCATTCCACACGGTGGCGGCGGGCCCGGAGTTGGGCCAATTTGCGTAGCTGAACAATTAAAACCGTTCTTACCGTCCAATCCCGTGGTTAAAACAGGTGGAAAAGATGCTATTACCGCCATATCCGCAGCTCCATGGGGCAGCTCATTGGTATGTTTGATCTCCTATGGGTATATTAAAATGTTGGGGGCCGAAGGTTTGACCAATGCTACTAAAGCTGCTATTTTGAATGCCAACTACATAAAGGACCGATTAAAAGGAAAATTCGATGTTCTTTATGCCGGTGAACGGGGCCGAGCCGCACATGAAATGATCGTGGATTGTCGTCCGTTTAAAGCCAATGGCATAGAAGTTACCGATATCGCAAAGCGATTGATAGATTATGGCTTCCATGCCCCAACGGTATCGTTCCCTGTAGCCGGCACTTTAATGATAGAGCCAACAGAAAGTGAAAGCCTGGCAGAACTCGATAAATTCTGCGACGCCATGCTTTCCATAAGGCAAGAAATCGATGAGGCCACAGCTGGAGAGCCCAACAACGTACTAAAAAATGCACCCCACACGCTTGGTATGCTAACCAACGATTCTTGGGATTTTCCCTATTCCAGAGAAAAAGCCGCTTATCCGTTGACCTATGTTGCCGAAAATAAGTTTTGGCCTAGTATTAGAAGAACCGATGAAGCTTTTGGGGATCGTAATTTAATTTGTACTTGTGCACCGATTGAAGAATACATGGAGGCTTAAAAACCTCGATGAGCATTGATATATAGCCCTGAAGACGTTATTCCTTCAGGGCTTTTTTGATTCCAATAAAGTTCCAGAACGGGACTGGGCATTGTAAGATTTATTATGCATGCATAATAAAAAACATACAATGATGTATCTTAGATCAAATTATCCTCAGCATGAAAATAGGCATATCCGGAACAGGAAGTTACATCCCCTCCATCATTACTACAAACGAAGCATTTTTGGAACATGCATTTTTAGAAACGGATGGTTCTAAATTTGAACAGCCCAATACGGTTATCGTAGAAAAATTCAAGGCCATAACCGGAATTAAGGCAAGGCGTTATGCAAAACCGGAATTAAAAACCTCCGATATTGGTTTTTTGGCCGCAGAAAAAGCGGTCCAAAATGCAGGAATCGACAAGGAAGAACTGGACTACATTATTTTTGCCCATAATTTTGGAGATCTTACTGCTGGCAAGACCCAAAGTGATATGTTGCCAAGCTTGGCTTCGAGGGTAAAACATCTTTTACGCATTAAAAACCCCAAATGTGTTGCCTACGATCTTATTTTTGGTTGTCCCGGTTGGGTTGAAGGAATAATTCAGGCAACCGCCTTCATCAAAAGTGGAATGGCCAAAAAATGTTTAGTTATTGGGGGCGAAACGCTTTCCAGGGTTATCGATCCACACGACCGCGACAGTATGATCTTTGCCGATGGTGCAGGAGCCGCCATTCTTGAAGCCGATGCTCCTTCGGGGGAAATTCTTGCCCACGCATCGGAAACATATGCCAATGAGGAGGCTTACTACCTAAATTTTGACAAGTCCAACAATCCAGAGCAGAACCAGAACACTAGATATATAAAAATGCAGGGACGTAAAATTTACGAATTTGCCTGCATCAATGTACCCAAGGCTATGGCCGAATGTCTGGACAAGAGCGGCACGGATATTGACAGCGTAAAAAAAATCTTCATCCATCAGGCCAACGAAAAAATGGACGAAGCCATAATTAAGCGCTTTTACAAAAGCTATGGCAAAGGTGTTCCAGAGAATATTATGCCCATGAGCATTCACGAATTGGGAAACAGTTCCGTGGCCACCATTCCCACTTTATACGACATGGTCCTACAAGGCAATCTCCCAGGGCATGATCTACAAAAAGGGGATGTTATCATGTTTGCCAGTGTTGGCGCCGGAATGAACATCAATGCCATTGTTTATCGGTATTGATCTCATCACAAAATCGATCCAACGTAAAAGTAATTTGGGAATTGTTATTTGTTTTTTGGAATTTTAGCCCATGTACGAAAACAACTTTCCCAATAAACGTTACAGGCATACCCTCGAGTTTTTGCAAAAACACGTTGACCCTGCCGAATCGATTTTAGACCTGGGGGTGGATAATCCTTTTTCGGAGATAATGAGAGCCAACGGGTTTCAGGTGGAAAATACAAAAGGTGAAGATTTGGATGTGGACTTTAGCCGGGTTGTCCAATCGGATGCGGATGTAGTGACCGCTTTTGAAATATTTGAACATTTAGTGGCTCCTTTTAATGTTCTAAGGGAAATCAAAGCCAAAAAATTGATTGCAAGCATACCCATGCGATTATGGTTCTCCCCTGCGTATCGCAGTAAAACCGACCCATGGGACAGGCATTATCATGAGTTTGAAGATTGGCAGTTTGATTGGCTGTTGGAAAAATCGGGTTGGCACATTAAAGACGCTGCCAAATGGACAAACCCTACCAAAAAATTTGGGATTAGACCGATTCTTAGATACTTCACCGACCGATACTATATTGTGTACGCCGAAAGACCTTAATGCAACTTTGGATTATACCCACGATTATAGAAGAACATAGCCCATGAAAATAAGTATTGTTGTTCCCGCCCATAATGAGGCTGCCCATTTAAAAGAGTGCTTAAACTCATTTACAAAGCAGACCTATTTGCCCAATGAGCTCATTGTGGTGGACGATAATTCTACGGACGATACGTTCTTGATAGCCCAAGGTTTTGCCCAACAACATAACTGGATAAAAATAGTAAAGCGTTTTTCTTCGGATGAACATATCCCCGGGAAAAAGGTTGTGGACACTTTTAATTTTGGTTTGGAACATGCTTCGGAATATGACCTCATTGGCAAATTTGATGCAGATATTGTTCTCCCGAACAATTATTTTGAAGTCATTGTGAATCAATTTCAGGCCAATTGGAAACTAGGAATGTGCTCAGGACTCCTTTTCATCAAAAAAGGACACAAATGGGTCTATGAGAACATCGCGGACAAAAACCATATCCGAGGCCCGATCAAACTCTATCACAAAGCCTGCTTTAACAAAATAGGAGGCTTGCGATCAGGTATAGGCTGGGACACAGTGGATATTCTTTTGGCCAAATTTCACGATTTTGAAACCTTGACACTTCCCGATCTTCTGGTAAAACACCTACGCCCTACCGGTCATGGATATTCTTCCAAAAACTACAGAGCCAAAGGTATTGCCATGTACAAAATGCGATACGGACTTGTGCTTACCAAAATTGCCGCCTTAAAAATGGCATGGCAAGCTAAAAGTCCATCGTTGTATTTATTCGCAATATTGGGTTTTATACAATCCTATTTAGGACAAACGTCCAAATATGTGACCAAAAAAGAAGGCAAGTTCATTCGAAAATACCGTTGGAAAGGGATAATCTCGAAATTGTCACAATAGTCAAATAGCTGATAATCAACTTTTAACATTCCCTTCTGTATAAAAAAAAGTGATTATACTTACAGGTTTGTCATTGTCAAGCTACAAAATTACCAATAAAGGACTTTTCATCAATTGAAAAGGGGCATTCATCAATTTTCATAACCCGAAACAGTAATCGATTTATAACTTTAATAGATAACAGAACTGTAGCATAACCTTATTTAATATTAATAGATCAAAGGTGTAAAACCCCGTACATCAAATGGATTGATTATTTAATTTAAGGTTATGAAACCATCGTTATTCCACGACATTTTCAGGCTCTGCGTACTTTGTACGCTGTTCTTTTCCAATTCACTTTTAGCTCAGTTACCAGGTCAAAGCTCCTTCGATGATACAGGTTATATTGAATACATTACAGGCAATTATCCACTCATTATATCCATACCTCATGGTGGGTATTTGGTACCGGACGAGGTAGCGGATAGGGACTGTGATGGCTGTAATTATAAGAGAGACTCTTTTACTCAGGAAATTGGGAGGAGCATTACCCAATACTTTTTTAACGAAACAGGTCATTACCCGCATGTAATCATCAATCTTCTGGACCGCAGTAAACTGGACACCAATCGCCCCATTGAAGAGGGTGCGGATGGCGATCCCATTGGGGTGCAAGCCTGGCAGAATTATCAAGATTTTATAGAAGACGCAAAAACCAAGATTGGTCAAGATTTTGAAAGAGGACTTTTAGTGGACCTACATGGACACGGCCATCAAATCCAACGAATAGAATTAGGGTATATACTAACACATAACGATCTTAACACCACAGATGACGAGCTGAACGGACAATTTCACATTAATAGAAATAGTACTAAAAACTTGGTCAACGATAATGTTCTAAATCTAACGCATTCAGAATTGGTGAGAGGACCTTTAAGCTTTGGAGCTCTTATTCATAACAAAGGATATCCTGCTGTTCCAAGTCCGGCCGATCCCTATCCCAATTTTAATGAACCATACTTTAACGGAGGGTACAATGTATATTACCATGGAGCTCACTTCAATGATAATTTTGATGCTTTTCAAATTGAGGCCGACCAAGATATCCGAATAAACGGTGGTGAGGCAGTAAGAGAACAGTTTGCTGAATCATGCGCAATATCAATAAAAAACTATTTAGGGCTCCATTATGGAATCGGAATTATTGATTATGACGAAGATGGGGCACTGTCTGATATTGATTGCGACGACACCAATGCCAACATCAACCCCGGTGCGGATGAAGTACCCTACAATGGCATAGACGACGACTGCGACCCTGCAACTCTTGACGACGACCTTGACCAAGATGGGTTCGACCAAGTGGATGATTGCGATGATTCCAATGCCAACGTAAACCCCGGTGCAGAAGAAGTACCCTACAACGGTATCGACGATGACTGCGACCCGGACACCTTGGACGATGACCTTGACCAGGATGGTTTCAACAATGCAGATGATTGCGACGATACCAATGCCAACGTAAACCTCGGTGCGGATGAGATTCCCTACAACGGTATCGACGATGACTGCGACCCGGACACCTTGGACGACGACCTTGACCAGGATGGTTTCAACCAAGTGGATGATTGCGACGATACCAATGCCAACATCAACCCCGGTGCGGAGGAGATTCCCTACAACGGTATCGACGATGACTGCGACCCGGACACCTTGGACGACGACCTTGACCAAGATGGGTTCGACCAAGTGGATGATTGTGACGACACCAATGCCGACGTAAACCCCGGTGCGGAGGAGATTCCCTATAACGGTATCGATGATGACTGCGACCCGGACACCTTGGACGATGACCTTGACCAAGATGGTTTCGACCAAGTCAATGATTGCGATGATTCCAATGCCAACGTAAACCCCGATGCGGAGGAGATTCTCTACAATGGCATCGATGATGATTGTGACCCCGACACCTTGGACGATGACCTTGACCAAGATGGGTTCGACCAAGTGGATGATTGTGACGACACCAATGCCGACGTAAACCCCGGTGCGGAGGAGATTCCCTATAACGGTATCGATGATGACTGCGACCCGGACACCTTGGACGATGACCTTGACCAAGATGGTTTCGACCAAGTCAATGATTGCGATGATTCCAATGCCGACATCAACCCCGGTGCGGAAGAGATTCCCTACAATGGCATCGACGATGACTGTGACCCTGCAACTCTTGACGACGACCTTGACCAAGATGGGTTCGACCAAGCCAATGATTGCGATGATTCCAATGCCAACGTAAACCCCGATGCGGAGGAGATTCCCTACAATGGCATCGACGATGACTGCGACCCGGACACCTTGGACGATGACCTTGACCAAGATGGTTTCGACCAAGTCAATGATTGCGACGACACCAATGCCAACGTAAACCCCGATGCGGAGGAGATTCCCTACAATGGCATCGACGATGACTGTGACCCTGCAACTCTTGACGACGACCTTGACCAAGATGGGTTCGACCAAGCCAATGATTGCGACGACACCAATGCCAACGTAAACCCCGGTGCGGATGAAGTACCCTACAATGGCATCGACGATGACTGCGACCCCGACACCTTGGACGACGACCTTGACCAAGATGGTTTCAACCAAGTGGATGATTGCGATGATTCCAATGCCGACATCAACCCCGGTGCGGAGGAGATTCCCTACAATGATATCGATGATGATTGTGACCCGGATACCTTGGACGATGACCTTGACCAAGATGGGTTCGACCAAGCCAATGATTGCGACGACACCAATGCCAACGTAAACCCCGGTGCGGATGAAGTACCCTACAATGGCATCGACGATGACTGCGACCCTGCAACGCTTGACGACGACCTTGACCAAGATGGGTTCGACCAAGCCAATGATTGCGACGACACCAATGCCAACGTAAACCCCGGTGCGGATGAAGTACCCTACAATGGCATCGACGATGACTGCGACCCCGACACCTTGGACGATGACCTTGACCAAGATGGGTTCGACCAAGTGGATGATTGTGACGACACCAATGCCGACGTAAACCCCGGTGCGGAGGAGATTCCCTATAACGGTATCGATGATGATTGTGACCCGGATACCTTGGACGATGACCTTGACCAAGATGGTTTTGACCAAGTCAATGATTGCGATGATTCCAATGCCAACGTAAACCACGATGCGGAGGAGATTCCCTACAATGGCATCGATGATGATTGTGACCCCGACACCTTGGACGATGACCTTGACCAGGATGGTTTCAACCAAGTGGATGATTGCGATGATTCCAATGCCAATGTAAACCCCGGTGCGGAGGAGGTGCTAGATAATCAAATTGACGAAAATTGTGATGGGTATATTGAGGTTTCAATACCATCCGAACCCAAACCTGAGCCTGAACCCAAGTCTGAACAAACATTATCAAACGACTTTATGATTTACCCCAATCCAGCCTCCCAAGTTTTATATGTGGTAAAACCGGACAAACATCACTTTTACATCGAAATATTTGACACAAGACAGCGTCTTGTAGAACGCTGGGAAAATCGCACTACATTGGATATTTCCCACTTATCCAACGGCATCTATTTTTTAATCTACCACGATTTAACAGTTGGTAAAAGAATTGTAAAAAAACTGATTATACGTAAATAGTCAAGGTATTTTGACAATGGTCCACAAAATGAAACTATTCAATTTCCAAAACCTCTCCAATGGGTCGCCCCGTGGTTCCGCTAGGGAAAGCAATACCTAATAGAGCAGCAATTGTGGGCGCAATATCCGGAATCTCCGTACGGTTTACCGTACTCCCTTGTTTTATACCTTTCCCATAAAGCAATAAGGGCACATGTGTATCATATATTTGCGGTGAACCATGGGTGGAACCGGTTCTATTGTAAGATATATAACCCACTTCTGGCACCAAAAGAACATCACCTGAGCGTTTTTGGTTGTATCCGTTCTGTAGTATATATGGAATTCCCTCTACGTACTCGTTTTGCCACATTTGGTATCCGGTGTACACTTGACCAATCCCTGGATAGGACAACATTTCCATGGCAATATCTTTTTGTGCTTGCTCTACATCAATGTCCAGATTGGTCAAAATCTTATGATCCAAAAAAACCTGATAATTGCTAATGTTTTTTACAACATCCGTTGTGCCATATTTATACTGAAGAAACTCGTTGAATTGGGCTTTCATACCTTGCATATCCAAATACCCGGATGGAATGTTCGAATCCATTAAATAAGAAGGAACATGTATTGCAGCATGATCGGCTGTCAAAAAAACCGTGTACTCACCTTTACCCACCTTGTTGTCCAATTCGGAGAGAATACGCTCCAAATCTCTATCCAATCTAATGTAGGTATCTTCTATTTCTTTGGAATTTACCCCAAAAAAATGACCTACATAGTCGGTACTGGAAAAGCTAATGGCCAAGAAATCGGTTATGGAGTCCACTCCCAAAGCTTCGCCTTCCAAAGCCGCCAGTGCAAAATCTGCCGTAATACTGTTTCCAAAAGGACTTCTTCGCAATAAATCAAACTGACCGTTGTCTTCCCAAATTGCAGGAAGGTCATGTGGAAAAGCATTGGTAGTCTCCCCTTTTTGCAATCCTTCATAATTATTGACATCCAATCCGCTCTCAACGTAAGTTTCTATAGGTTTTAGGGTAGTCCAGGGCTTTTTGTACTCTTCAACCTTATCCGAAGCATTAAAATCCAAGACCCATTGCGGCAACTCCTCCATATAATAGGAGCTACTGATCCAGTTACCGGTTGCTCCCCCTTCAAACCAATAGGCCGCATTTGCGGCATGTCCCGCTGGCAACACTGCACCTCTGTCCTTAACGGCAACACCAATTACCTTTCCCCGCATTTGTGTGTGCAATCGCAATTGATCGGTTATGGTTGAGGTCAACATTCTATGCGGGGACATTTTCCCTGCACCCGAAGTGGTTCCTACAGAAGTATAGGCATCGTCACCGGCGCAGTACACATCCTCACCCGTTGTTTTATCGAACCAATCGTTCCCGATAATACCGTGCATGGCAGGTGTAGTTCCCGTGTACACCGAAGCATGTCCTGGCCCGGTGCTGGTTGGCGCATAATTAAAATGATTGTTCTTGCAATTAAAACCTTCGTTAACCAATCGTTTAAAACCGCCTTCACCATACTGATCCCAAAAGCGGGTCAAATAATCGTACCGCATTTGATCGACCACTATACCCACTACCAATTTTGGAGATTGGGCAATAACTTTGGGCTTTTCTTCCACAACATTCTTTTTTCTGCGTTGGCCGTAAGTAAGGCCGATAGTACAGAATGCTAAAACAGAAACGATAAGGTTGGTTGTTCTCATGATTGGTATTTATTCAGAATTTGGGCAAAACTATAGATTTCTCCCTTTTAAAAATTTAAATCAAGGTTAAATGCTTAACAATATTCTTATTTTTATCACCTCAAGTCCATAAAACGCATGAAATACCTAGAAGCGATTGGAAAATACTTCATCATGATTTGGGAAGTATTTAAAAAACCTACCAAGTGGCGCATAATGAAGACCTTGATCCTCAAGGAAATCGACGAGCTTATTTTTGGTGCTATGGGCATCATCATATTTATATCTTTTTTTATCGGGGGCGTGGTCACTATCCAAACTGCACTGAACTTGAACAATCCCCTTCTGCCAAAAAGTCTGATCGGGTTTGCAACGAGGCAATCGGTCATCTTGGAATTTGCCCCGACTTTCACCTCCATCATCATGGCAGGAAAAGTGGGTTCGTACATTACATCCAGTATTGGTACCATGCGGGTAACCGAGCAGATAGACGCTCTTGAGGTTATGGGTATCAACTCGTTGAACTACCTTGTTTTCCCCAAGATCATTGCAACCATGATGTACCCTTTTGCAGTAGCTATTTCCATGTTTGTCGGTATTTTGGGCGGATGGGTCGCGGCCGTATTTGGTGGTTTTGCACCCAGCGGTGATTTTATACAAGGGCTACAAATGGATTTTGATTCTTACCATGTTACCTATGCCTTTATAAAATCGATCGTGTTCGCCTTTGTGATCGCCACAGTGCCATCTTACCACGGTTTTTACATGAAAGGTGGTGCCTTGGAAGTTGGAAAGGCTAGCACCACATCCTTTGTTTGGACCAGTGTGGTGATCATTATATCGAACTATGTTCTAACTCAATTGTTACTGGGCTGATGATACAAGTAGAAAACATTCATAAATCGTTCGGGGACAACCACGTTCTTAAAGGAATCTCCACCGAGTTCGAAACAGGAAAAACAAACTTGATCATTGGGCAAAGTGGCTCGGGAAAAACAGTTTTTATAAAATGTTTACTTGGTCTATTTGAGCCCGATGAAGGGCAAATTTGCTACAATGGGCAATACTACTCCGAACTATCTACCAAAGAACGGCGAAACTTGCGCCAAGAAATGGGCATGGTTTTTCAAGGCAGTGCCCTTTTTGATTCGATGACAGTAGAGGGCAATGTTATGTTTCCCTTGGATATGTTCACCAACCAGTCACAGTCGGAAAAGCAAGACAGGGTAGATTTTGTCCTGAAACGCGTCAACTTGATTGATGCCCATAAAAGATATCCCGCCGAAATTTCCGGTGGAATGCAAAAAAGGGTGGCCATTGCTAGGGCGATCGTGATGAATCCAAAATATTTGTTTTGCGATGAACCAAATTCCGGTCTCGACCCAAAAACGGCCATTTTAATCGATAACCTGATTCAAGAAATTACCCAAGAATACAATATTACCACGGTGATAAACACCCACGATATGAACTCGGTTATGGAAATTGGGGAAAAAATCATTTTTTTAAAGAATGGAATCAAAGAATGGGAAGGCACCAATAAAGAAATCTTTAAAACCGACAACCAATCCGTTACCGATTTTGTCTATTCCTCCGAGCTTTTCAAAAAAGTAAGGCAAATGTATATCGAAGAACGGAATTGATTCCAACTTCAAACATCGGACATTTAATTAACTTGTTTGATCACCAATGTGCTATCCTGTAAACGAAGTTTTAGCCAGGACAACATTTTTTTGGCATCTGTTTGCTTTTGATCGGTTCGTAGCCCGTCTTTCCATTTTACTTCAAATACCGGGACGGTATCCAGTTTGTTAAAATCGGTTTTAATGAGGTACGAAAACCCTAGCGCATCAATATTTTCATAATTGGCCTTGGCCTCGGCACTAATTTCTCGAAATGGGATTTGTTTTCCAACGTTTTTGGTCAACGTTGCCAGTTCTTCTTCAAGCAATCTAATCTGTTCATCTTTGTTCAGCAATTCAGCTTTGTTCTTCTCATACAATTCACTCACATAGTTGAATTTTTCTTCGGAATCGTCCCTACCTCCCTGAATAATGTGCAGTTCGGCATTCTTTAATCTTGAAAATTGATTTTTCTGTGTTCTCCATGTATTGATAACGTTATCAGGAATCAATTCATCACCCATAAATACAACTTCTACCAGGGATTCTCCATCATCTACATATTCCAATTTGGTCAAATTATCCACATACCTTCCGGAACCGTTGAACTGGTACATCTCTACCGTATCCTGCAAAAATTCTTGTGCCTGTTTTTTAAACAGTGATTCCTGAAATACTTGATAAAATGTGAATCCAGCCGGAATCATAACCAAAATACCCGTAATGGAGGCCAAACGTGCAATCATCCTCCTTCGTTGCGAATTGGCATATCGCACCATAGGAAAACGCAGGTACTTGATGACCAAAAATGTCGCCAGGCCAATAAAAATTGTATTGATTATGAACAAGTACATGGCCCCAGCCGCATACCAAGGTTTACCAATGGCCAAACCAAATCCAACTGTGCAAAGTGGCGGCATAAGAGCCGTTGCAATCGCCACACCGAAGATAACACTGGCAATGGTCCCTTTTTTGGCCCTTGCAATAACAAGGGCAAGACCACCAAAAAACGCAATGAGCACATCACGGATATCCGGCTTGGTCCTCGCTAAAAGTTCCGAGGATTCATCCCTTAACGGAAAAAGGTAAAAAAACAAAAAGGCGGTGATAACACTGAGCACCACCATTACCGTAAAATTCTTTAGGGATCGCCTCAACGTATCAATATCGTTGATGGCCAAGGACATACCCATTCCCAAAATGGGACCCATTAGTGGGGAGATCAACATAGCCCCGATGACCACAGCTGTCGAGTTCGCGTTTAACCCGATGGATGCAATAAATATGGAACACACCAAAATCCAAGAGGTATGCCCTTTAAAGGGTATATCCGCATTTATGGATTCCTTGGTGGCAACAGCATCGGTATTGGATCGTATTTCCAAAAGTTCCGAAAGGAATTTCCGAACACTCCCCAAAAGCCCTTTTAGGTCTTTTCTTACTTCGTCTCCACTATCCTGTCCGGAAGGTGCTGTTACATTTTTTTGATTCTCGTTCATATGTTACGCAAACTGATCGCCAAATTTATCCTTTACTTGGCTCAATACCTTTTTAATATCCTGTTGTTTGTCCTTTGGATAAATTAGTAGTACCTCTTCCTTATCCACAATAATATAATCTTCCAGTCCATCTACCACGACTACTTTTCCTTTTGGCGACCTTATCATATTGCCTTTGGTATTGTTCAATACCACTTGAGCGTTGACCACTGCATTATCGGCATCGTCCTTTTCCAATTTTTCGTACAGCGCGCCCCAAGTTCCCAGGTCGTTCCAGTCGAAGGTCGCTGGCAGTGTATAAATGGCCTTGGATTGTTCCAAGATAGCATAATCAATGGATATGTTTTCTGCCTTGGCATAATTTTCTTTGATAAAGGTTCTCTCCTCTTTGGTGTTGTAGCAAGAAATCCCCTCTCCAAATAGTTTGTACTGACTTGGCTGGTATTTTTTAAATGCATCCACAATGGTTTCTACGCTCCACATAAAAATACCTGCATTCCAAAGAAAGTTGCCCTGAGCCAAAAACTCCTTGGCGGTTTCATAATCCGGCTTTTCCCTGAATTGAGACACATTTTTGAGTTGCTCGTCACTACCTTTTTTAAATTCGATGTAGCCAAAGCCCGTATTCGGAAACGTTGGCTGAATACCAAGCGTGCAAAGAGCCGTCTCTTTTTCACATTTATCAAAACAAGCGATCACATCTTTTTCAAATGCTTCCTCATCCTCTATCCAATGATCACTAGGGGCCACAATCATCAACGCATTTGGATTCATTTTTTGGATTTTAAGGGAAGCATACAAGATACATGGGGCAGTATTGCGCATGGCCGGCTCCAGGACCACCTGTTCTTGTTTTACCTTTGGTAATTGTTCCAAAACAAGATCATTATATCTCTCATTGGTCAAGATCAATATGTTTTCCGTTGGGATAAATCGGTTCAAACGATCAAACGTTTTTTGTATCAATGTTTTCCCTGTCCCTAACATATCGTGGAACTGTTTTGGATTGGATGTTGTGCTTACCGGCCAAAACCTTGACCCTACACCTCCGGCCATTAAAACTGCGTAATAATTCTTGTTCATGTTGCTGTTTTTAAATTTAAGGCTTGTTATCCACTTGCATCCTTGACCAGCTCAACCTCAGCGTTGGGTTGGAACAAATATAATCTGCCTGTTGATAACTCCACACATTCGTAGCGTTTTACTTTTTTATTTCCTCTTTTGAACAACTTACCATTGTATAGTCGAAAAATACTTCCTTCGGACAACTCGTACACATAACTGTTTTTTCGTTCTTCATCATCAAAAGCCTTTAGAGCGATGGACAACCGAGCGTCCGTACTACTGCTCGCTTTCGGGTTTTTAAAATGATTCGCAATTATGGGCAATAGTTGGGATGGAAACACCTCGGGCCGAATAAATGGAACCATTAAAAGTTGAAAGGTACGCTTCCATTCCACACCATGCGGTTTTATTCGACGACCGTAGGTCTCAAAGGCCACCAAATGCGCTATTTCGTGGACGAGCGTAATTAGGAATCGGTATTTATTCAATGAAGCGTTTACCGTAATTTGATGCATCCCATTGGGCAATCTACGGTAATCCCCATGCCTTGTGACCCTATGATTCACTATTTTTAGATGGACACTGTGCTTTTTTATTAGCTCAAAACAAGGAGCAACTGCAAGTTCAGGCAGGTATTTTTGAAGGGTATGGTTCACAGGAATAAAGTTACAAGTTTATCCGTACAACGAACTTTGTAAAAACCTACGGGGTACTGTTACTCACCTGTAACAACTTTCCATTGTAGAGTTTATGGCCCGTAAGCGTAAAATCTTTAATGTAAGTTGCCATTTCCAGAGCTGTTACGGGAGCTTGATAACCGGGAAATGCCTCTTCCAACATTTCAGTTTGCACAGCCCCTAAAGCCAACACATTAAAACTTGGGCCTGTCTCCTTATATTCCTCTGCCAAAAGTTCGGTCAAAGTAATTACGGCGCCTTTGCTCGAACTGTATGCGGATAGTCCCGGAAACTTCATGCTGCCCTGTACCCCGCCCATAGAACTTACAGTGACCACATGGCCCTCTTTCCCCATTTTATGACGAACAGTCCGGATCATCTCCGCCACCCCAAATACGTTTACTTTGTAAACTCCCTCAAACTCCTCGATAGTGGTCTCCGAAAAGGGTTTGTTCAATAAACTTCCCGCATTGTTGATCAGCACATCCACCCCGTTCCATTGTTCTAGAAATGCTTCTACTTTTTTAAAATCGTTCGGGTTACCTAAATCAAACGAAAAACAATGGACATTGGACAAATCCAAACGCTGAACTGGTTGCACATTCCGCGAGAGTGCCAACACTTGGTGTCCCTCTTTGGCAAAAAGTTTAACCAACTCAAATCCAATTCCCCTGCTTGTCCCCGTAATAATAATGTTTGCCATTTTACTTTATTTATTTTGATTCCCGCAACAGCAGGAATACTTTTGATGCATTTTTAGGTCAACAAACAACCTCTCCGCCGTTTAAAAATAATTGCCCATTAACTATAGAAACCGAAATACGGTTACTCCGCCAATTTAATCTCTTGGAAAGAGGAGTTGGCTATACCCTCGATTACAGGAATGGTCTTGTTCACCAAAGTAGCCATATGTTCAAAATCCATCAACGATGCTTCGTCCCCTACCTTGTGATAAAATGCATAATTGGTAAAATCAAAAGAGCAGAAGGTATGTGAGGGAACTCCAAATTCTTGATAAAAAGGATAATTGTCCGAACGTTGAAATAGACTGAACTCTTTTGCAGTCGGTAAAAACCCAACCAATTTTTCCTTAGCATATGTATTACTTACCTCTGCCAAATTTGACATTTCGTACCCTGTTATGTACACGGTATAATCCTTTTGGTTCATAGGAACCCCGGTCATTTCAAAATTGAGCATGGTATAAAGGTTCAAGTCCTCTTCTTTTAGTTTTTTTGCCAAGTGCTTTGACCCCAACAATCCTTTTTCCTCTGCACTGAACAAGGCAAAGATCAAACTTCGTTTATTGGTTTTGTGTGTACCAAAATAGCGTGCCAACTCCAAAACGGATATGGTCCCAGAAGCATTGTCATTAGCTCCATTGGCGATGTTATCACCATTTTCGGGATCAATTATGCCTATATGATCGTAATGTGCACCGATAAGAATATACTCATCCTTCAATTCCGGGTCGGTTCCCTCGATTACCCCAACAATATTATAGGAAGGTTTCTTAAAGTTTGATAGCGTATCCCGATAGGATGTAAAATAAGGAGCAAGCCTATATGATGTAAAATAATTCTCTATATAAACTGCGGCCATTTCAATGCCCTCGCTCCCGGAATCTCTCCCTTTCATGTCATTGGATGCCAAATAGTTCATCATCTCCCCTACACGTTCGGCGTTAGTAAAGGCTTCTTCGGAAACCGGCCGGACAGGAGATTCATTTTTTGAGGTTTCCACCACTTGAGTGGACCCACAATTCATTGCAAACAGGGTTGCCAAAGCACAGATAACAATCTTCATAATTTCGTTTTTTGAAATTTTTTAAAGATAAAAAAAGCATCCTTAAAAGGATGCTTTTATATATATAAGTTAAGGGAAGAGTCCCTACTATTTTTAGGCAAGCATGGTAACAGGATTCTCTAAATATGCCCTCAAAGTTTGAAGGAACTGGGCCCCTGTTGCCCCATCGACGGTCCTATGATCACAGGCCAAAGTAATTTTCATTGTGCTGCCCACAACTATTTCACCATTTTTCACCACTGGTTTATCTACAATGGCACCCACCGACAAGATTGCCGAATTAGGTTGGTTTATAATTGATGTGAACTCCAGAATACCGAACATTCCCAAATTGGAAACAGTAAAGGTGCTGCCTTCCATTTCGTCCGGCTTTATTTTCTTGCTTCTAGCTCTTCCTGCCAAATCCTTCACAGCAGAACCAAGTTGGGTCAAACTCAACTGGTCGGCAAACTTAATTACGGGAACAACAAGGCCTTCGTCCACTGCCACCGCAACTCCCATGTGCACATGATGCTTATAGATCGTGGTGTCACCGTTCCAAGACGTATTTACTTGTGGGTGTTTTTTAAGTGCCATGGCACAGGCTTTCAACACCATATCGTTGAAAGATACTTTTGTGTCCGGCAAACCATTGATCTGTGAACGGGATGCTTTTGCATTGTCCATGTCCACTTCAATGGTAAGATAGTAATGCGGAGCAGAGAATTTGGACTCTCCCAATCGTTTGGCTATTACCTTGCGCATTGTAGAGTTTTTTACCTCCTCAACGCTTTCTTCACCAACAGGAATACTCAATGGGGCAACTGCTGTGGCAGGCTCCCCGGCTTTCTCAGCAGCTGGCGCCGTTTGCGATGGCCTAAAGTTCTCTATATCCTTTTTTACAATTCTACCACCGTCTCCGGTTCCTTTTACCTGAGAAAGATCAACTCCTTTTTCTTCGGCTATTTTTTTTGCCAATGGGGATGCAAAAATACGCTGACCATCGTTTGCAGAAGGTGTCTCTACTTTGTTTGATGATTCTTCGGTTTTTGTAGCCTCGCTTTTGGGCGCTTCTTGTTTTGGTGCACTTTTTGAAGATCCTCCGGATGCTTGTGATTTAAGCACTGCGTCCACATCCGTGCCTTTTGGACCAATTATGGCCAATAAAGAATCCACTGGCGCTCCTTCTCCTTCTTGAATACCGATATAAAGAAGTGTACCCGAATAGAAAGATTCAAACTCCATTGTGGCCTTGTCCGTTTCGATTTCGGCCAAAATATCTCCTTCCTCGACTTCGTCCCCAACACTTTTCAACCAACTGGCCACGGTACCTTCTTCCATAGTATCGCTCAACCGAGGCATGGTAACAATTTCGACTCCTTCAGGAACATCTACGGATTCCGCCGGAGCTTCCGGTTTTTCTTCAGCTGATACCGAAGTTTCTTCCTGTTGTGCCGAGTCACTTGTATTGCCGTTCAAAAGGGCGGAAATATCTTCTCCCTCTTCACCGATAATTGCCAAAAGTGAATCAACCGGGGCCCCATCACCTTCCGCTATTCCGATATGAAGCAAAGTTCCCTCATGAAAGGATTCAAACTCCATTGTGGCCTTGTCCGTTTCGATTTCGGCCAAAATATCTCCCTCTTCGACTTTGTCCCCTACGTTCTTGAGCCATTTTGCCACGGTACCTTCCTCCATGGTGTCGCTCAATCTAGGCATGTTGATTACTTCTGCCATCTAATTATAATTTATGTTGTAAAAATGGATAGTCTTCTTGCTCGTAAACAGTATCGTACAATTGTTCTTTTGGTGGAAAATCCGACTCTTCCGCGAATTTTTCACACTCCTTTACCAAGTCCTTGACTTTTTTATCTATTTGTTTAAGGTCGTCCTCTGATGCATATCCTTTCTCCAGAATTACATCTTTTACTTGAGTAATCGGATCTATCTTTTTATACTCTTCTACTTCTTCTTTAGTTCTATAATGCTGTGCATCGGACATGGAATGTCCTCGATATCGGTAGGTTTTCATTTCCAGGAAAGTTGGGCCTCCCCCTGTTCTTGCACGTTCAATGGCCTTATCCATTTCTTTGGCCACAATTGCAGGATCCATACCATCTACAGGGCCACATGGCATTTCGTACCCAAGACCCAATTTCCAGATATCCGTGGAATAAGATGTTCTTGCAACTGATGTTCCCATGGCGTAGCCATTGTTCTCACATATAAAAACAACGGGCAGTTGCCACAACATGGCCAAGTTAAATGCCTCATGGAGCGAACCTTGTCGAACGGCACCATCTCCCATATAACATAAAGTTACCGAATCTCTTTTAAAATATTTGTCGCCAAAGGCCAACCCGGCACCTAAAGGGATTTGCCCCCCTACGATACCATGTCCACCGTAAAAACGATGTTCTTTGGAAAAGATATGCATTGACCCGCCCATTCCTTTGGAGGTACCGGTTACTTTTCCATAGAGTTCTGCCATCACCTTTCTTGGATCAACACCCATACCTATCGGTTGAACGTGATTCCGGTAGGCCGTAATCATACGGTCCTTTTCCAGGTCCATTGCGTGCAATGCACCGGCCAGCACCGCTTCTTGACCATTGTAGAGGTGCAAAAACCCCCTAACTTTTTGTTGTATATATACAGCGGCCAGTTTATCCTCGAACTTTCTCCAGAATAACATGTCCTCATACCATTTAAGGTAAACTTCTTTGGTGATTTTTTTCATCGACTGCGATATTAAATGGATTCGCCCTGCACTAGGGAAGAGCAAAAATACATATATATCTGTTTTTGGAAAAAGAATTGAATTAAGAATCGCTCAAAAATGAACTATTGAACGCCAAAGGCAAAATATCGGACATGGAAGCACATTTATAAACAGGTCCGTTGGGCACCCCCAGTATTATTGAAATTGGTGATTTTTGCTTTTGTTCGTACTCGATCATGGATTGTCGGCAATTGCCACATGGCGCCGCTGGAACGGTAACCTCGTGCAAAGATGATGATGCTACAATGGCGACAGCTAGAATGGTGACCCCGGGATATATGGCACCTGCGTGGAAAACGGCGACCCGCTCGGCACATAGACCGGAAGGGTACGAAGCGTTTTCTTGGTTGTTCCCTTGGACAACCTCCCCGTTTTCTAAAAGTACTGCGGCACCTACCTTGAACTTGGAATAAGGCGCATAAGCATTCTGCATAGCCTCTTTGGCCTTTTCTAACAATTTTTTGTCGTTTTGTGACAGCTCGTTTTCATTCTCGTAAATGAGCAGTTCAAAATCAATCTTCTTTTTCTCCATATCTTTTGATGGTGATGTATTCCAAAAATAAGAAAACCTGCCCAAGGGACAGGTTTTTATTATGGTGTTTCTGTTTGTGATCAATCGTTGAAGAACTCCTCTCCAAAATCGAACGATAACGAAAATCGCAAGGTGTTTTCCAATGGGTTTCTAACCTGTGAGGTCGAAAAGAGGTAAGAAAGATCTATTTGGGCCGATTTAAATTTGAATCCGGCACCCAGAGTAAAGAATTTTCTAGAGCCTTTTTCCTCACTCTCGTTAAAGTAACCACTTCGGAGCATAAAAGCTTCCCGGAAACGATATTCCGCTCCGAGTGCCCAGGTCACCTCTTTCAATTCCTCACCAAAACCATCTGGTGCATCTCCAAAAGATTCGAAGATACCGTTAAAGAAACTGATGTTTTGATACTCGTCATTATCTTCAATAGTAATATCGCCGTCCCCATTGAAATCCCGTGGGGTGGGCACCAATAATTTATTGAACTCCGTATTGATGGCCAATACATTGTCCGCATCAAAAATAAAGTCAAATCCACCTCCGAATTTAAGGTTGGTAGGCAAAAAGTTTTCCTGTCCGCCCTCATCGTATTGTAGTGAACCCCCAATATTTGAAATGTTGAATCCTGCTCTCCATCGGCCATCAAAATTACTGTAGGCAATTTCCCTTGACCTAAAAAAACCGGCTATATCCACTGCAAATGCATTTGCTGCCTGAGAATCCTGCGCACCATCTTGGAACCTAAGATTGGAACTAATAAAGCGCCCCCCGACCGCCATGGAAAAAGTTTGGCTAAGTTTAAGGGAGTAGGACCCATCCAATGCAAACTCATTAGGTTTTACCAAGGTAGCATCTTGATCTATGGTCTGTCTTAATTCAATTTCCCCCAACCCAAAATAGCGAAGTCCAAAGGCGAAAGCACTTCTATCGTTCAGCTTATTATAGTAGTTGGCATTTAAAAGGGAGACATCGTTTACAATAGTCTCCAGATAGGGCGTATAACTAATGCCCACACCCGATTTTTGATCGGCAAATGCATATTTGGCCGGGTTCCATTGTTGTGAATAGGCATCAAAAGATGTAGCTACCCCCATATCGCCCATACCAGATGCCCTTGCATCGGCAGCAATGGTCAAAAATGGTACTGCCGTTGTAATCGCTCTTTCCTGTTGTGCGCTCATCCATGGGGCTATGGCAAGCATTGCTACTAATGCGAGTAACTTTTTCATTCTAAGTATTTAGCGTTTAGTAAAGTTCACGGTCTAAATTTAACCTATTGGATTATTACATGTAAACGCTTAATTCCACAAATTCTTGTAACCAACGGTGTTTTTTTTAAAGGTATGGAGATTCCTGTAAAATTTATATGGGAGCGAATTCGTTAAAAACAAAGGCAATCATACTAATTCGGTTCCTTCTCCGTTACAGAAATGTAGCAGGTGCCGATTATGGCATTGCGATAAATATTTGATGTGCACAAAATATAATGGCAAAATCGCCGTTTTAATGCCATCGAAAGATTTTAAAAATCAAAACAAATCGAAGTTACTGAGGGTATGAACCCTGAGTTTTAAAGTACTCAAGCCCAAATTATGAAAAAACACTTAATCAAAGTTGTACTTTCTTGCGCCGTAGTGATGGGAAGTTTTTCAAGTTGTAAAAACTCTTCTTCATCCAAGAACGTCTCCAGAGCCACTGGTTGGAAAATCAATGCCAAAGAAGGGGGATTTCAATACAATTCGGACTTCAAAGAGCAGGAAACTCCTCCTGGAACAGTATTTATAGAGGGTGGAACATTTACCAAAGGTAAAGTTCAGGACGATGTAATGCACGATTGGAACAATACGCCGACCCAACAGCATGTGCAGTCCTTTTATATGGACGAAACAGAGGTGACCAACGTAATGTACTTGGAATATTTGGATTATTTGAAGGAAGTTTATCCTCCTGAAAACCCAAATTATGCCAACATTTATCAAGGTGCCCTACCCGATACTTTGGTATGGAGAAACCGTTTGGGCTTTAACGAAACCATGACCAACAACTACTTAAGACATCCCGCATATGCAGAATACCCCGTAGTAGGTGTAAACTGGGTACAGGCCACACAATATGCCGAGTGGAGGACCGATCGGGTAAACGAGGTTATGTTGGAGCGCGAAGGATATTTGGCGGAGGACGCCAAGTACAAAGTTTTGAATGGTGACATTCAAGGTACTTTTAGCACCGAAGCTTACCTTAACAATCCAGAATCCGTATATGGTGGGCAAATAGATTCACTTCAAGGGAAACAAAAAAGAGACTCCATAAACACTTTTGCAAAAAGAAGCAGTGGGGTAATTATGCCCGAGTACCGACTACCTACCGAAACAGAGTGGGAATATGCCGCACAGGCACTTGTTGGATCAAGGGAATACAATAACTACAGAGGTAGAAAAAAATATCCATGGGACGGCGATTACACCAGAAATGGACAACGTGTAGGACGTGGTGACCAGCTAGCCAACTTTAAACAAGGTAAAGGTGATTACGGCGGGATTGCCGGATGGTCCGATGATGGTGCCGATATAACAGGACAGGTTAAATCCTATAAACCCAACGATTTTGGACTTTACGATATGGCCGGAAACGTTAACGAATGGGTTGCCGATGTTTACCGCCCCATTGTCGATGATGAAATCAGTGACTTTAACTACTATCGTGGAAATGTTTTCATGAAAAAAGCAATCGGCGAAGATGGTAAAGTTGAAATCCTAGAGGATAAAATTGTGTACGATACACTCCCTAATGGAAAAATCGTAGCCATCAACCTGCCAGGAGAGATCAAAGAAGTTGCGGTAACAGAAGAGGAAACTTATTTAAGAACCAATTTTGATAAAAGTGATAACCGTGGATTTAGGGATGGGGACCCAGGTTCCTCTAGATTCTTCAGCCGTTTTAGCGACGAAGAGGATAACCAAAAGATGTATGACTCTCCGCAGCACAAAGTGGAGCGCAACGAAGACGGTGAGCTTGTTCGCCAGTACGACGAATCCAACTACAGAACTTCTTTGATCAACAACGAAGTTCGAGTGTACAAAGGTGGATCCTGGAGAGACCGTGCATTCTGGTTAGACCCGGCACAACGTAGATATTTGCCACAATACATGGCAACGGACGATATCGGATTTAGATGTGCCATGTCCAGAGTGGGATCAAAATCCAAATCAAAGAAAACAGTACGCCATAAAAAGGCGAGATAAATAACTTCTTGAGTATTTTAAAAGCCCCGGCCAAAAGGTCGGGGCTTTTTTTTATCTTCGATTTATGACTATAACAGAATTGCACGCGCTCTTTTTAGCGCACCCTACAATTTCGACGGATACACGTAAAATAACGAAAAACGGTTTGTTTTTTGCTCTTAAAGGCCCCAATTTTAATGGAAATGCCTTTGCCCAAGATGCGTTGGAAAAAGGTGCGGCCTATGCAATTATTGATGATCCATCCTACAAAACTTCAGACCGATTTGTAGTTTGCGAAGATGTACTGACCACCTTGCAGCAATTGGCCACTTTTCACAGACAATATTCCAATGCCAGAATTATTTCTCTGACCGGTAGTAATGGAAAGACCACGACCAAGGAGCTCATTAATGTCGTGCTTTCCAAGAAATACAGGACCATCGCTACGGTGGGCAACCTTAATAACCATATCGGGGTGCCATTGACCTTGCTATCCATTAAAGAGGACACTGAAATTGCCATTGTGGAAATGGGCGCCAACCATAAAAAAGAAATTGCAGCTTTGAGCTCTCTTGCCCAACCAGATTTTGGTTACATCACCAATTTTGGCAAGGCCCATCTTGAAGGGTTTGGGGGTGTCGAAGGTGTAATTCAGGGCAAGAGCGAACTATACGATTATCTTATAGGCAACGACAAACATGTTTTTTTTAATGCCGATGATGGAATCCAAAAAGAAAAACTGAACGCTTACACAAAAAAAATCGGGTTCAGCACCCAAGACCATCAATTTTACAACATCGTGTTTTTAGGGGCCGATCCTTATGTATCCTTGGAGTTTGAAGGAAAAAAAGCAAACACACAGCTGGTAGGCAAATACAATTTTACAAATTGCTGCGCTGCCATTCTAATGGGCAAGTATTTTAGCGTTCCATTGGATGATATTAAATCGGCCATAGCATCATATCGACCGCAGAACAACCGTTCCCAAATACTTGATAAAGATGGGTTTTCCATTGTCTTGGACGCTTACAATGCAAACCCTACAAGCATGAAAGCCGCTTTGGAAAATTTTGACTATATGCCAAATCATCCAAAAACCATAATTATCGGCGATATGTTCGAACTGGGCAGTACTGCCAAAGAGGAGCACCAGGCCATCGCTGATTTGGCCGCGACACTACATTTTGACCATATTTATTTGGTAGGCACCAACTTTTTTGGCACCAATACGACCTTGAACAAGTTCAATTCGTTTGATGATTTAAAAGAACACCTCCTGAAAAATCCTTTAGAAAAAGGCAATTTACTGATAAAAGGCTCTCGCGGTATGGCCTTAGAACGGGTTTTGGATATTCTGTAAATAGAAAAGAAAAGTGGGATATACTGGATTCGAACCAGTGACCTCTGCCCTGTCAAGGCAGCGCTCTAAACCAACTGAGCTAATATCCCCTATTGGAAACGGGCTGCAATATCGGAAATTAATCCCAATCTCCATACTCCGCAGAGTTCTTTGATGTCTCGTGCAAAGTAATATGCAATAATTGTCCCTCTTTTAATTTAGGTTTTAGAATATCGTAGATTACTTTCACAAAGTATTCTGTAGTTGGCAATAGGTTTGCGAACTCAGGACAGTCCTCGTTCAAGTTCTTGTGATCAAAACGTTCCTCGACCTCTTCCTTGATCAATGTTCCCAGTTCCGCTAGATCCATTACAAACCCGGTGTCGGGATCAACCTCGCCCTTAATTCTCACCTCAAGATCAAAATTATGACCATGGTAACTTGGGCTGTTGCATTTTCCGAACACTTCTATGTTCTTCTCATCGCTCCAATTAGGGTTATGGAGCCTATGGGCTGCATTAAAATGGGCTTTTCTGCAAATTGTGGCAATCATGCTGCAAAGGTAATCCCTTTTTCTGCATTCCATATTTTCGGATTCAAAAAAATAAGCGGAATTGATAATGCCGTACGTTCTTACTAAATTTATGCATCAAAAAAACACTTCTTATTACAGCTACGTTTAAAATCTGATATAAACATTACACTATGAAAATAACCTATTTGGGCCATGCCACTTTATTGGTAGAGATCAACAACAAGAAAATTTTGTTCGACCCCTTTATCACCGGTAATGAGCTTGCGTCTGACATCGACGTTGAAACTCTTAAGGTGGATTACGTATTTGTTACACACGGCCATCAAGACCATGTTCTGGATGTTGAGGCGATTTTAAAAAACAATCCAGATGCAACCTTGGTCTCCAATTTTGAGATTATTTCTTGGTTTGGGGAAAAGGGAATACAAGGCCACCCAATGAATCACGGGGGTAAATATTCGTTTGATTTTGGGACCGCAAAATATGTAAATGCCATCCATTCCAGTGTATTGCCCGATGGAAGCAATGGAGGCAATCCCGGTGGTTTTGTAATTTATGATGAATCCAATTGCATTTATATTGCCGGGGACACGGCATTGACAAAGGATATGGAGTTAATCCCATTGACCTGTCCCAAGTTGGATATTGCGGTGCTGCCAATTGGCGATAATTTTACCATGGGTTACGAAGATGCAGCGATTGCAAGTGATTTTGTTGGCTGTGATCAGGTATTGGGCTATCATTACGATACATTCCCGCCTATAAAAATTGACAAAACAACAGCAGTGGAACACTTTGAAAGCAAGGGCAAGAAGCTGCTATTGCCCGGTATCGGGGAATCCATCAACATTTAAAAATAAAATCAACATTGTTTAAAAACAATTATTTGAATAGTGGCGACAATACTGTACAACTATCGGTCAAAGGTTTTAAATGATGTATTTAGCTCAAGGAGTAGTACAGGCAAACCATGGCGGATTCTTACATCAACTAAAAAATAAAAACTTGGGGGAAATGAATGAAATATTTAATGGGGGCGGTTTTTTATCCACTCAATTGCATTTTCTGACATTTTTTTATAGTCGTGGCCTACATTTTTCACTGTGTCCATTGTCCAATTAAATTCCCATTTGTTCTTATTTCCTAATTCCTTGTTCGCATTAAAAAAAGTTGTACCACGTTCCAACCTATGCGCTCCTTGTTCCATTGCCAGATCTGTTGTTCTAAAAGTTCCTAAACTAGGATCATTATCCAATTCCCCTAATAGAATGATCAATCTTTTTTTGTAGGCTTTCGGCAAATCTGTTCCTATATTTTTCAATCCATACGGATAGTCAAGGCACTGGTCCGGAAAGCTGTAAAATCCAGAATTTGCAGCAACCGCTGTTCCAATTCTGGATTCGGGCATTACCATCACCATTCTATGCACAAATTGTCCGCCAGCTGAATGACCAAAAATATCGTACTGCTCGTTCGTAATATTATTTACAGATTTAATATGGTCGAATATGTTCTCAACGACTGAATACGCCCATTCAGTTTTTGGGTTTTTAGTTCCAAAAAAAGTAAATAAGTTTCCCTCTTGGTAGTCGTTTGTTGTATATTTTGAAAACTTGTTCTCAAATTCAGGCGCTACAATAAATAAGTTATTCTTATTTGCCAACTCAATCCATGCATTTAGATAATCATCTGCATTTCGACCACCACCGTGCATAACAAAAACAATTTTGTCTTGGTTGTTCCAACTTTCAGGTTTGTAGGTCCATACCTTAATGGATTTTTTCCCACTATCTTTAAAAGCCTGAATAACAAAAGTATCTATTCCTTCATTAATTTTATTGGCAACTGTGATTTCAGGTCCTTTTGGAAGTACATATAGGTAAGTGTATCCGGAAGCTGAAAGAAGTAATAGAACAGAAAATGTATATAAAACTACCTTTTTAAATATTTTCAGAAATTTATTCATTTGCACGCTTTTTGACCAATCCGATTTAGACATTGGTCGGTCAACTAAATATTTACTTTCATTTATCTTATTGAATGTATTTCCGGCTAGCCTCTCCAATTTTAATTGAGTCCGCTGTCTTGCTTTAATCAATATTGAAAATACTTCATTCTATTCATCAATATCCGGAGAATGGGCAGTAATTGAAGTTTGATCAAAATCAACACAAAAGAACAATAATAAAATCCCTTGATTATATTTTAGGTGCCATGATGAAGGATCTAGTTGGCCGCAACCAAGTTCTCGGCTATCATTACGACACATTTCCGCCTATAAAAATTGACAAAACAACAGCAGTGGAACACTTTGAAAGCAAGGGCAAGAAGCTGCTACTGCCCGGTATCGGGGAATCCATCAACATTTAAAAATAAAAAAGCCTCCAAAATTGGAGGCTTTTTTATTGTGGGCGCTGAGGGATTCGAACCCCCGACCCCCTCGGTGTAAACGAGGTGCTCTGAACCAACTGAGCTAAGCGCCCATTCATTTTCCTAAATGGGAGTGCAAATATATAATAGTTTTTCATTTTCAAAAAGAAAAAATAAAAAAAGAATCCACCTTTTTGGATCAATTGATTTTTCTATCTCTAAACCACAGATCCTCCAAACTAAAATTAATTGTTATGGTATGGTAATTTTCTTTGACCAAAATATTTTGAATTTGTCCCTTACTGCCATAGGAATAGGATATATTCAACATAGAATTGCTCGTACGCCCTACCGGAAGGCCCAGGCCAGCCGTTATAGCATATCCATCAATTTTATTATCGTTGATGGCGAGATATCCATTATCATAATTGATCCCCCCTCGGTACCGAACACGATCCCAATACTTAAAACCTCTCTCATTTTTTAAATATTCCAGTCCAATGGCATATATATCCTGATCAATATAAGTCCCCACATTTTCGGACTGCTCGGTGGAATCCCAAAAGTTATGCTTGTAATCGGCCGACAAGGTGAAGGACTTAATGAGTTTTGTACTTAAACCAAAGCCAAGTTCCAATGGAAGTTTAAAATCTGAAACCGAATCGCCCTCTTCATCTTCTACCTGAATTTCTACATCGTCCAGTGTTTTATACACCGATCGCGTTACATTTCCTTTAAGGGAGACCGGTAATTGAACCGTACTCCCTATAGTAAAGTCCTTAAAAATATCGTACTGTGCACCGATACCCAGCCTAACTCCACTGTAATTGGTAACCTCATCCAATTGGAAATAACTATTACTTATGGCAAAACCCTCGGTTTCTTCGATATTGCCAAATAGGAAAGATGCCTTTATTCCAAGCCTAAAAGCCTCCGATAGGCCATACCCAAGGTTTATACTTAAGTCGTTGAGCCCCCCCAATCCGGTTACATTACTGTCAAATGTTTCGTTGGATCCTTCGATGTTCGTTTCCAGCCCTACCAAAGTGTAGCCAACATCAGTATAGGGAACTAAGGAGACACCCGCTCCCAATCGATCAGCAATTCTAAAAGCAAAGGCCAAATTGGAAAAATTCAAAGTACTCTTGGATTCGCTATAACTGGCATTGCTATAACTGTTCAGTTCACCGACCACCCCAATATCGTAAAAGAAGGAGTTTTGTGGTATTAGTGCAAAATTGGATGGGTTAAGATTATTGATTTCAGTCTCTGAACGCAATCCAATACCGGCATACCCCATTCCATTGGTTTTTCCAATACTTGTTTGATTGATCACTCCCAATCCATATAAGGAATAGGGTGAACTGGTAAGCCCTTCTGATTGAGCATTTGCCAAACCAGTCATAAAACATATAGCTATTATGGGTAAATATTTAATCGTCTTCTTCATCATAAATCGCAAATGTTAGTTCCATTACCGTGCTATACCCTGTATTGCCAGAGCCATTTAGTATAAATCGGTCTACCGTGGAATTATAATTATCCGGCAACAAGATCAATGCTTCTTCCGTTTCCATTTCTTCTGTGAACAGCTCTTCGATATAGCTTCCCAAAGAAAATTCGTAATAAATATCGTTGAACTCCTCATTGTCCCGATTTAGAATACCTTGTACGGGGGCGATTTCCTCTACAAGCAATTGAGAAATTAAATCGTTGTTTTGATCCACTATGTATACGGACAAGGAGTCCTTTAGAATAAGATTATCGGTAAACGATCCCGATAAAGGCCTGATTTTGAGTACTGCATCCAAAATTGTCCCCCGACCTTTTATGTCGTATAGGTTCTTTATATGTGGGAACTCTACCCGGGTGGCAATGCCCACACCCGATTGGATATAACTAAGTCCGCCTGTATCCTTAGAATCGAGATTGACTTCTTGATCTGATAATGTCTCGAGGTTTGTGTTGGCGTTTTCCGACTCGATGCGATTAAAAAATGGAACAGGAGAAGATGTCACATCCATATTCAGGTCCAAATAGCTTTGTACCCTTTCGGTTTCTTCTGCCTCACTAAAGTACAAGCGTACAAAAATAGATTCCGAAGATTTTGTAAATCCTATCACAGAACCATTGTCCGTTTGGCCGGGAATAAGTGCAATTCCATTAAAGTAATCCTTAAATTGATCGGATGTGGTTATCTCCTTTTCCTGGAACTTTTCAAAAAGATCTACCCCCAATGCATCAGAGAGTTTTATTTCCAAGGAGTCACCATCCATTGGTCGGGGCATAAAGGCCAATGCACCAATATCATCTTCAAAATATTCGGCTTCACTGGTATTATAAAGATAATCCCCTTCTGACGGTTTTAAGGTAGCGGACAATCGCTTTACGTGCAACGTATTGGTCCGCAGCGTATCGTTATAGTAGTACGAGTCATACTTCATATACAAAGCAATACTATCATATTCCGCCTCGGAATCTATTACATACGAAGATGGCATCAATCCCATGTAAGCAGAAGACTTGACCACTCCAAATTCGGGGTCGTTATATTTACCCACCAGCACCCTACTGGACTCGCTGGTAACTATACTATCAAACTTCATTGTGGAAATTTCCACGGTGACCGTATCGATCAGGGCAACACGAATATTGCTATCGGTAAATTCTTCTCCGGCCAAAAAATCTGATGCATTATAATTTTCAGAACTACAAGACCACAATACAAATATCGATAGGCTCAAAAAGCAAAAAACCTTTCCCATAATTATTTGTTTGATCCAAATGTAGGCTGAGTTTAAAGAGGGCGGAATGGGAATAGACCAACCTTTGTTTTTTTATGACGAAGAATCCAATAAATACGATGAACCCGAGAATCCCGTTCGTAGATCAATTCCACTAATTCATATGTTAAATCCATGTATTTATATATTCCGTTACGATCGACAAGAAGTCCAATTTAACTTTGGAAAAAAATTCAATTGTAACACATGAGAAAAACAATCGAAATAGTAAAGTTTGTGTTCTTTATCACAATCCCTCTAATTTTTATCAATGCATGTTCAACAGATGAAGAAGACGAAGAATTAGGGAACTGGGTGGATCGCTCGGTATTCGACGGAACACCAAGAAGTAGCGTAGCCGGTTTCGTAATCGACAATATCGGTTACATGGGCACCGGATATGATGGGGACGATTATTTAAACTCGTTCTGGGCCTATAACATGGAGGGCGACTATTGGTCCCAAAAAGCTGATTTTCCGGGAACAGAAAGAAATGCGGCCGTCGGCTTTGAACTTAATGGAACAGGCTATATAGGCTCTGGATATGACGGTGTAAACGAATTGGGCGATTTTTACTCCTACGATCCTTCCAGCAATACCTGGACCCAAACAGCATCGCTACCAGACATTGTTAGAAGAAACGCTGTAGCATTTAGCGCCAATGGCTACGGATACTTTGGTACCGGCTACGATGGGGAGAATGACATGAAAGACTTCTGGAAATATGACCCGAGCACCGATACTTGGACAGAATTAGAAGGGTTTGGAGGCAATAAACGAAGAGCGGCGACCACATTTACCATTAATGGCACCGTTTACCTTGGTACCGGCGTTTCCAACGGAATATACCTTGATGATTTTTGGGCATTCGACCCTACAGATGAATCTTGGACCAAAAAATTAGATCTGGACGAAGAGGACGACTACAATGTGGAACGCAGTAATGCACTTGGGTTTGAACTCAATGGATATGGATATATTGCCTGTGGCGAACAAAATGGGTCCACCAATTCCGTTTGGCAATACGACCCCTCTTCCGACACATGGGAAGAGGAAAACCAACTTTGAGGGATCTAGTAGACAAGATGCCATAGTATTCTCCAATTCCTCTAGGGCCTTTATTGGGATGGGACGCACCGGTTCACTATATCTGGATGATCTGGATGAATTTTATCCTTTTGAGGAATATGATGATGAAGATTAATTTTTAATCAGTTCTAGTTTGTGTCGATTGGGGTCAAGAGGTCAGAAACTTGGCCCCAATCAAATTTATTTAAAACCATGAAAAAGATTCCGAGCTTATTTTCCGTTTTGTTGATTTTAGGGCTTTTGCTTTTTGGTACGACCAAACTTATAAGCAAAACCAAAAATGAAGCTCCTGTGCTTTCCAAAAAGGCCATTAAGGTGGATGGTGGTTTTGGTTATCAAATATTTAGCGGGAAAAAACTTTTGGTACAGCAGGAGTTTATGCCTTCCGTTCAGGGCAAGGTTCCTTTCCGATCAGCAAAAGACGCACTAAAGGTCGCCACATTGGTGATGGATAAAATTAATGCCGGCACACAACCCATTATTAAAAAAGAAGAACTAAAACAATTAAACCTTTTTAAATTGGATTAGTCCTACTATCTAATGGTCTACGAAAAAAAACATATTCGATTATTTTTTATCCATCTATTTCTTTGGGCCCTTGTTTATGGCTTTTTTCTATTCCCTTTCTTCTTTCAATTAAGGCAACTACCTCCCAATTTACCGATTCGCCTGATCCTTACCATTGTTCTTTTTTATTTCAACTATTTTGTTCTGGTCCCTCAATTGTTGTTAAAAAAAAGGACATTGATCTATCTAATAACGTGCATATCTTTAATCGTAGTGGCCGGTCTGGTCGTGCACTTGGGTTTTACGCCTAGACCGAACAACCCACCATTTTTCCCTAGACCGGATATAAATCAATCTTTGCCCCTAAGAGGTCCTGGACGACCATGGAGATTTATGGGACACATCTTTACCTTGATCAATTTAAGCGCACCGATCATAGTTAGCGGTTTACTGCGCCTATATATAGAATGGAGAAAGAACGAAGATTTGAGAAAAAAAGTGGAAAATGAAAAAGTAAGCTCGGAACTTCAATTTTTGAAGACCCAGTTAAATCCCCACTTTTTGTTCAACTCCCTAAATGCCATTTACTCCCTTTCCGTAAAAAACTCAAATAGGACATCCGATGCAATAATTTCCCTTTCCGAATTGATGAGGTACATGCTGTATGAAGCGGATAACGATATGGTTCCGCTGAACAAGGAATTGGAGTACATTAAGAACTATGTACAGTTACAAAGATTAAGACTATCGGACAGTGCCAATGTTAAGCTAAAAATATCAGGTGAGGACAAAGGCAAAAAAGTTCCCCCATTATTATTTATATCATTTATTGAAAATGCATTTAAATATGGGACCGACTTTAAAGGTAGAACCTATGTAAACATTATTCTTCTCATTGAAGAAAAAACAATCCATTTTAAGGTAGAAAACAAAATAGGTGCACATAGAGGACACAACAAAAACTCTGGTGTTGGATTGGAGAACATTAAGAACCGTTTAAAATTGTTGTATCCAAACTCCCACGAGCTAAAAATTACCAATACTGGAGAAATGTATTTGGTAGATTTAATATTGCAGCTGTAAAAAGTCTAAAAAACCCCAGTTATGAAATGTATTATTATTGATGATGAGCCCTTGGCGATTGACGTTTTGAAAGAATATTGCCAAAAAATGGATTTTATTGAGCTGGAAGAAACCTTTACCAATCCATTGGAGGCCATCTCCGTTATCAAGGAAAAAAAGATCGATCTGATCTTTTGTGATATTGAAATGCCACAAATAAACGGAATAGATTTTATAAATTCACTGGACAACACCCCGCTGTTTATTTTTACCACAGCATATTCACAGTACGCCGTTGAAGGTTTCAATCTTAACGCAATCGATTATTTGGTAAAACCTATCCCCTACCATAGATTTATAAAAGCCATTTCAAGAGCAAAAGAAGTTTTGGCATACAGAAAATCTCCGGTTAGTTTAAACGACAATGTTTTTCCTTCCCACGGAGAATCCAAATCAACTAACCCCGGATATATTTTTGTAAAAGCGGAGTATGAGAGTATAAAAATAAATTTGGATGATATTGAGTACATTCAAGGATTAAAGGATTACCTAAAAATTCATGTGCGAGACACCAACAAAGCCATACTTACCTTAATGAGCTTTAAGGAAATCCTGGACAAACTTCCTTCCCATCAATTTGTGAGGGCACACAAATCGTTTGTCGTCAACATAGGTTGCATTAAAACGATACAACGAAATCGAATTGTAATAAATGATATGAGAATTCCTATCGGGGAAAGCTATAAGTCCACTTTTTTGAACAATTTGGGACTGTAAAACCAACTAAACTATCTCTGCAACCACAAAAGTACTGCCCCCTATATATACCATATCTTGCACCTCGGCCATTTGCAAGGCCTTTTGGCGCCCCTCTTCTACAGATGCAAATTTTTCACCTGTTAGCCCTTGTTCAGTTGCCAATTCGAAAAGAACCCCTACATCCATTCCTCTTGGTATGGAGGGCCTTACAAAATAGTACTTGGCATCCTTTGGAAATAGCCCCAATACAGATTTCACATCCTTATCGTTCACAAAACCAAGAACAATGTGAAGCTGTTTATAGGTTTGTTTTTTGATTTGTTGGAGCACCAAACTTAGTCCTTCCTTGTTATGCGCCGTATCGCAAACCACCATTGGGTCTTCCTGTAAAACCTGCCATCTACCTAAAAGTCCTGTATTCGCCACCACTTTTTTAAGACCAACAACTATTGCATGTTCCGGGACATCAAAACCTTTCAATTGGCGAATGGTTGTTACAACCCCATTGATATTCTTTTGTTGATATTCACCGAGCAGATCGGTTTCATATCCCTCATTGGGCACGGAATCGGCAAAAACGATGTTGCATTTTAGCTGATGGGCAATAAGGGTGAAAATCATTTTCGTTTCTGGTTGCGTCTCACTAATTACTACTGGCACCTTTGGTTTAATGATACCCGCCTTTTCCAAGGCTATCTTTTCCAAAGTATCGCCCAAAAATTGGGTATGATCCATACCTATATTAGTAATCAAGGACACTTCGGGTGTAATGATGTTGGTAGAATCCAACCTACCGCCCAACCCAACCTCAACAATAGCAATATCAACTTGTTCTTGGGCAAAGTAATCAAAAGCCATACCCACTGTCATTTCAAAAAAAGAGAGTTTGTGATATTCCAAAAAAGGTTGGTGCCGTGAGATAAATCCTTTTACAAATTCCTTACTTGTAACCTCTCCATTTATTTTGATGCGCTCTCGAAAATCTTTAAGATGAGGGGATGTATAAAGTCCTACTTTATACCCAGCTTCCTGTAGTATTGAAGCCAACATATGGCTACTGGAACCTTTACCATTGGTCCCGGCAACATGTATACTTTTAAATTTTTTTTCGGGATGGCCCAGTGCACTACAAAAGTGGATTATGTTATCCAATTTTGCGTTCATGGCCGCAGCACCTTTCTGCTGGTACATCGGAAGCTGGGCGAACATCCAGTCCAACGTTTCTTTATAAGTCACTATTGGCCTAATTTAAAGTTGACTACCACAAATCCTATTTGTTGTGCAGGTGCATTGGAATCCGGGTTCCAACGGTGAAGCATTGCAGTTTTACGGGCAGGCTCCAAAAGGCAGGGAGCATTGTTCGTTGTTCCCTTAACACCTGGTTCGGCCTTGATCACTTTACCCGACCTATCTACCACAATACGAACTACCACACGCCCCTCTTCATTACATTCTTGACGAACTTTACCATTATCGGCCAATGCCCTGCCACTTAAACCATACCCTCCGGTTCCGGTTCCAGGAGAACCATAATAGGAAGTTGCATATGGATCACCATCAGGTTGGCCCTTGTCTCCAGCACGATCATCGTCCCCTTCGCTGCCCGTGGCCGTACCATCGGATTTTCCGATTCCGCCGATCAAGGCATCCACACTTTTCTTTTTGGCCTCTTGTTCCTGGCGCTTCCGTTCTTCGGCCTCTCTCTTTTCGCGGGCGATCCGCTCCGCTTCGGCCTTGGCTTTTTGAGCCTCTTCTTCCGCTTTGCGTTTGGCCTCTTGCTGTTGCCTTAGTTTAATGGTTTCCGCATCGTCGCTGGTCAACACCTCTTCAACAGGAGCTTCTTCAACAACAGTCTCTTCCGGCTCGGCAGGTTCAGTAAACTCCTGTGGCTCCGGTTGGCTCTCCACTTCTCTCGGTTCGGACTTCACCCTTTCTGTAGGTTGAACCTCTCCACTACCATATTCCATGGTACCGAAATTAACGGCAATACCATTTTCTATGGGCGGGTCGAGATAGGTCAATCCAATATAAAAAAGCAATAGCAGCAATGCGCTTAACAAAAGAGTGGTAAGCGTAAAAGATTTTTTCTTGTGTCTCGTATCTAAGAACGACATCATTTAGGCCGCACCGCCAAGATAACCTTATAACTGTTCCTATTGGCAATGTCCATAACGTTGACCGCCTCTTTTATGGCAACGTTTTCTTCTGCCCTTAGGATAATTGTTGGCTTTTCTTGACCTTCTAGTGCTTTTTTTAATTCAATTTCAATGTATTCCTTGTTGATCTGCTCGTTGTTTACAAAATATTTCAGGTCCTTATCAATGGTAACAGAAACATTCTGAGTGTTCGTCGATTTTCCCTTCGCCTTTGGCAATAGCAAATCCAATGCATTGGGTGCATTGGAAGTCAGCATAAAGAACACCAATAACAGGAACACAATGTCCGTCATGGATGACATGCTGAATTCAGGGCTAATTTTGTTTCTTCCCTTCAGTTTCATAGCCCAGGATTTATATAGGTTCGTTCAAAAGATCCAAGAACTCTACCGCATTGGCCTCCATTTGGTGCACTACTTTATCTGTCCTGTTCACAAGGTGGTTATACCCGATGTAAGCTATAATGCCAACAACAAGTCCAGCCACCGTAGTGGTCATTGCAGTATAGATGCCCGATGCCAAGGAACCCATTTCGGCCTGCCCGCCACTACTTGCCATTTCGTGGAAAGCCAAAATCATACCGATTACAGTTCCCAAAAATCCGATCATTGGTGCCGCTCCGGCAACTGTTGCCAACACGCTAACATTCTTTTCGAGCTTGTACACCTCCAGTGTACCAGCATTTTCTATGGCCGTATTAATGTCGTCCAATGGTTTTCCAATCCGGGACACACCTTTTTCCGTTAGGCGAGCCACTGGAGAATCCGTTTGGGCACATAATAATTTTGCAGCCTCCAATTTACCGTTCATCACATGGTCGCGAATCTGGTTCATAAAGTTCTTATCTATTTTGGACGCTGCCTTAATGGCAAAGATGCGTTCAAAATAAATGTACATAGCTACAAAAAGAAGCACAAAAAGGACCATAATAATTATGATGCTTCCTGTGCCTCCATTTACAATAAGATCGATTACGGACAAGGTCTTTTCCTCGGAAATTGAAGCAGCTGCCTCAGTGCCTTCCGTTACTTCTTGAAAAATATTCATATAAAATCCCCAATTTAAGTTGCAATTATAACGGAGATTTTTGAACTAAAGTATTTTTTAGAACAAATATCGCATAAACATGTAACAAATTGCTCCAGCGATAAATCCAACAAAGGCCAACCAAGATATTTTCTTAAGATACCAGAAGAAATCTATTTTCTCCATTCCCATGGCCACAACCCCTGCAGCGGAGCCAATAATTAGCATACTGCCCCCTGTTCCGGCAGAGTAAGCTATAAAATGCCAAAGCTGGTCATCCATTGGCTCGGAGAACATTCCCAAACTTGCCGCAACAAGCGGTACATTATCTATAATTGCAGAACCTATACCTAATAATATTACCACTAAATCCGACACTTGAGTACCTGCCATCTCAGTTCCCATTAATGGCATGCCCTGTTTAAGACCTTCCGCAAAATTGAAAAGCAGACCCAGGGATTCCAAAGCGGCCACCGCCATTAAAATACCAAGAAAGAAAAGTATACTCGGCAATTCGATTTTGGTCAATGCACTATGTACCGGGCTATGGTGTGCTGCCGCATCACTTTCATGATCCACAGACGAAATAGCAATTTTGGAATTGCTGTAAATTTCGGCAAACGTTGCTACCACGGCCAAGGACAACATCATCCCCACATACGGTGGCAAATGGGTAAGGGTTTTAAAAATCGGAACAAAAACAATAGCTGCCAGACCTAGGTACAGCATGGTGGGTCCAAACTTTGATTTTGCCCCGGTGTCTTCTTCCATCTCGATCTCCCCCTTGAAAGCGGGAAGGAAGGATGCAATAAAAGAAGGGATAAGCATACACACCAAAGAGGGAATCAACAAATGTTCGATCAACATTGCGGTGGAAACTTTGTCACCGATCCATAACATGGTCGTGGTAACATCACCAATTGGAGACCATGCCCCACCTGCGTTTGCAGCAATAATGATCAGACCTGCGTACCAAAGTCTTACTTCCCTGTCCTTAACTATTTTTTGAAGAATCGAAATTAATACGATAGTTGCGGTAAGGTTATCGATAATCGCAGAAAGTATAAACGCCAAGAAGGAGAAAATCCAAAGAATCTTCTTTTTGCTCCTTGTTTTCACAAAAGATTTTATGGTGGAGAAGCCGTCAAAATAATCAATAATTTCCACAATGGTCATTGCACCGATAAGGAATACCAATATTTCTGCGGTCTTGCCAAGATGGTGCAACAAGGTCTCCTCCATGAGCTCCATTTTCTCTTCGTGGCCAAAAGCACCGAAATTTTCGAGCAAAGCGTGGTTTCCGGAATCGAACCAAGTGTTGAAACCATCGATACCAAAAGCCATCATGGCCCATAAAATGGCCATCATCGCCAAAGCCGGAATAAGTTTATCTATTTTTAAATTATGTTCTAGGGTAATTGCCAAATATCCAATTACAAAAATGACAACTAAAAGGGTTTCCATGTGAAGATTGGTTTAATTAAGGAATAATTTTTTAGAGTAGTTATCTGAATTGCTAAAGATATTCAAAATGAATATTTCCGCATAATCTTAAGGATATAAAAATATGTGAAAGGAAAATAATGACAAACAAAAGAATCGTTAAAAATTCAATCATTCTCATTTATTCATCCTTTTCCATAGAAAATTAATATTCTAAAACTATATTTGTATGTAATTTTTAAAAATCTTTCAGTTTTATGGATTTCACACTTTCCGAAGAACAGTTGATGATACAACAGGCGGCAAGAGATTTTGCCCAGAATGAGCTCTTACCCGGAGTTATTAAGCGCGATGAGGCCCAAAAATTTCCAAGCGAACTAGTAAGAAAAATGGGGGAACTTGGATTTCTGGGAATGATGGTCAACGAAAAATATGGAGGAAGCGGACTGGACACCTTATCCTACGTATTGGCAATGGAAGAACTATCCAAAATCGATGCTTCTGCTTCGGTAATGGTATCTGTAAACAATTCTTTGGTCTGCTGGGGCCTGGAAACCTATGGAACAGAAGAGCAGAAGGAAAAATACCTTACCAAATTGGCATCCGGTGAAATTATCGGTGCATTTTGCCTGTCCGAGCCAGAAGCGGGTAGCGATGCCACTTCACAAAAAACAACGGCATTGGACAAAGGTGATCACTACCTATTAAATGGAACCAAAAACTGGATTACAAACGGGAGCCAGGCCGAAGTGTACTTGGTTATCGCGCAAACCGACAGAGAGAAAGGGCACCGTGGGATAAACGCATTGATTGTTGAAAAAGGAGCCGAAGGCTTCGATATTGGCCCCAAAGAAAATAAACTTGGTATTCGCGGAAGCGATACCCACTCCTTAATGTTCAATGATGTTAAAGTCCCAAAAGAAAACCGTATAGGCGAAGATGGCTTTGGGTTTAAGTTTGCCATGAAGACGTTGGCCGGTGGAAGAATAGGTATTGCGGCCCAAGCCTTGGGAATAGCAGCTGGAGCATACGAATTGGCATTAAAATATTCCAAGGAACGAAAAGCTTTTGGAACGGAAATTTCCAACCACCAAGCAATTGCATTCAAGTTGGCGGATATGCACACTAAAATACAAGCAGCGCGCCACTTGGTGTACCAAGCCGCCTGCGATAAGGATACCGGCAATGATTATACCTTGTCCGGAGCCATGGCCAAACTATACGCTTCAGAAGTTGCTATGGAAACAGCCGTAGAAGCCGTACAAATCTATGGAGGCAATGGCTTTGTGAAAGAATATCATGTAGAACGATTAATGCGGGACGCCAAAATAACACAGATTTACGAAGGTACTTCCGAAATTCAAAAAATTGTAATTTCCAGAAGTATTTTAAAAGATTGATACTTACGCACCCCCTTTCATTTAGGGGGTGTTTAAAAATACACCCCATTTTTACCTGCCCCCATCCCTTTTAAATTGAATGCAGATACCCATATAGCGCAGTATTTACCCTTTTAGACACCTCAATTTACAGGGATAAAAGATATGGATGCCCCTTAAATTGTCAGAATGATAATTTATGAACAGAAATATTCCCATATTACACATTTTGCACACTTTCACTTCTTAAACTGATTTTTATCAATAGATATCTAATTTCTGTTGATATTTTCTCATCTTTTTCGATATTTTTGAGAAAATTCGTTAATGATGAGATTGAAAAAACAAGGATTGTACCTTCCCGAATTTGAACACGACAACTGCGGTGCCGGTTTTATTTGCAGCCTAAAAGGAATAAGATCCAACGACATTATCCATAAAGCTCTTGAAATTTTGGATAAGCTGGAACACCGCGGAGCTGTAAGTTCCGACGGAAAAACAGGCGATGGTGCTGGAATATTGATCGATATACCCCATGCTTTTTTTCAGGATGTTTGTGATTTTGAATTGCCAGATGCAGGGGATTATGCCGTTGGAAACGTGTTTTTGCCTCAAAAAGAGAATCAACGGGACTTTTGTATAAAAGTTCTCGAAGAGAACATAAAAAAGCAAGGGCTTGAACTATTGGGATGGAGAAGCGTACCTGTTAACCGATCGGTTCCTGGACGAATTGCAGCAGAGACCGAGCCTTTTGTAATGCAGGTTTTTATCGGAAAGGGAGACGCCCCGGACGATTTCCAGTTTAACCTTAAACTTTTTATTGCCCGAAAAATAACGGAACACAAGGTTATCGATAGCAAACTCTCTCAGAGTGATTTTTTCTATCTACCCAGCCTTTCCACCAAGATCATCATATTTAAAGGGCTTTTGGTACCAAAGGACATCAGTAGATATTACGAAGATCTATTGGACCCGAGAGTCGTTACCCGTTTGGCTTTGGTCCATCAACGTTTTAGCACCAACACATTTCCAATGTGGGATTTGGCACAACCATTTAGGTATATGTGTCACAATGGAGAAATCAATACCCTAAGAGGCAATGTCTCCCGCATGCGTTCTCGTGAGGAACTAATGCAGAGCGATTGGTTCGGGGACGATATTAAAAATATCCTTCCTGTGGTCCTACCTGCAAAGTCCGACTCCGCCAGCATGGACATGGTCGTCGAGTTATTGCTGATGACCGGCCGTTCACTGCCGGAAGTAATGATGATGCTCGTACCCGAAGCATGGGAAAAAAACCCGGATATGTCCGAATCTAAAAGAGCGTTTTACGAATACAACTCCTGCTTAATGGAACCTTGGGACGGACCCGCATCCATACCTTTTACCGATGGCAACTATATTGGTGCCGTTTTGGACCGTAACGGTCTTCGACCATCCCGCTATTCCGTGACCAAACAGGGTTATGTGATCATGTCTTCGGAAACCGGTGTTGTGGAACTGGAACCAGAGGACATAGAATTCCATGGAAGATTGGAACCGGGCAAAATGTTTTTGGTAAATATGGAGGAAGGCAGAATTATCAACGACGAGGAAATCAAAGAAGCCATTGCCAAAAAACATCCTTATAAGAAATGGCTCAAGGACAATCTGGTCCATTTGAGGGACATACCTTATAACGACTGCCCTGTTTTCTTTGGAGAATTTCCATTGCAAACCAGAAGAACTGCTTTTGGATATACCAAAGAAGATATTAATACCATAATAATGCCCATGGCTCAAAACGGCAAGGAACCCATAGGTTCCATGGGTTCCGATACCCCAATTGCTGTTTTGTCCGAGAGACCACAATTGATCTACAACTATTTTAAACAATTGTTCGCCCAGGTCACCAACCCTCCTTTGGACGGCATCCGAGAAGAATTGATCACCGACATAAGTTTAACACTGGGCAGCGACCATAATATTTTTGAATTTTCCGAACTGCACTGTAGAAAGCTTAAAATACAAAACCCGGTAATTTCAAAAGAAGACCTGGATAAAATAAAGAACTACGATGCCAGCCCGGATTACAAAGTGGTCTCGATCTCTATGCTGTACGAGATCAATAAGGGCCACAACGGCTTGGAGGAAGGATTGGAGTCCATTCTTAAACAAGCTACCAATGCCATAGACGAAGGAGCCAATATTATTATTCTATCCGATAGAATGATCAGTACGGAAATGGCCCCCATTCCCGCTCTTTTGGCCTGTTCCTATGTAAACAGCGGATTGGTAAGATTGGGCAAGCGATCAAAATTGAGCATAATTATAGAATCTGCTGAACCAAGAGAAGTGCATCATTTTGCTTTGTTGTTCGGTTTTGGGGCAAGCGCCATCAACCCATATTTGGTAAATGAGATAATTGGAGAACAAATAGAAGAAAACAATATCACCGATTATACTTTTGACGAGGCCATCAAAAATTACAATAAGGCGATAGGGAAAGGTATCTTAAAGGTGATGAACAAAATTGGGATTTCCACCTTGAATTCTTACAGAGGATCCCAATTGTTCGAATGCATTGGAATAAATACGAAAGTGGTGGACAAATATTTCCCCAACACCCCTACCCGTATCCAAGGAATAGGACTTTACGAAATTGAAAAAGAAATTACCAAACGCCATAACAAGGCGTTCCAATCTAAGGAAGTAGCGGCCAATCTCGATATAGAGGTCGGCGGAGAGTATCGATGGAGAAGAAATGGTGAAAAGCACATGTTCAATCCATTAAGTGTAGCCATGCTTCAAAAATCGGTACGCAATAACGAGCCGGAAACTTATAAAGAGTATTCCAAATTGGTAAATGAGCAATCCAAACACCTAATGACCATCCGTGGACTGTTCGAGTTTTCGAACTATGACCCGATTCCCATTGAGGAGGTTGAGCCTTGGACAGAAATTGTAAAAAGGTTCAAAACAGGAGCAATGTCCTACGGTAGTATCAGCAAGGAGGCCCACGAAAATCTTGCGGTTGCCATGAACCGAATTGGAGGAAAGAGCAATTCAGGTGAAGGTGGAGAGGATTCGGCTCGTTTCTATAAAAGTCAGAGCGGGGATTGGAAAAACAGTGCGATAAAACAGGTGGCCTCAGGAAGATTCGGGGTAACCTCCAACTACTTGACCAGCGCACAAGAAATTCAGATTAAAATGGCCCAAGGGGCAAAACCAGGAGAAGGCGGTCAACTGCCCGGCCCTAAGGTAAACCCGGCCATTGCGAAAACAAGAAACTCGACCCCGTATGTTGGGTTGATCTCGCCACCGCCCCATCACGATATTTATTCCATAGAGGATTTGTCTCAACTGATCTATGATCTAAAATCCGCGAACAGGGAAGCAAGAATAAATGTAAAATTAGTTTCAGAAGTTGGCGTGGGGACCGTAGCGGCAGGTGTCGCAAAAGCCAAGGCAGATGTAATTTTAATCTCTGGTTTTGATGGAGGCACCGGTGCATCGCCACTGACCTCTCTAAAACATGCCGGCCTGCCTTGGGAGCTTGGCATTGCAGAAGCGCAACAAACATTGGTAATGAACGACCTGAGAAATCGGGTCACCCTGGAATGCGACGGGCAATTAAAAACAGGCCGTGATGTTGCCATTGCATGCCTTTTAGGGGCCGAAGAATTTGGCTTCGCAACAGCACCATTGGTCGCCTCGGGATGTGTAATGATGCGGGTCTGCCATTTGAACACTTGCCCTGTGGGAATAGCTACCCAAAATCCAGAACTGCGTAAAAAGTTCAAGGGAAAACCCGAACATGTGGTGAACTACATGTACTTTGTGGCGCAAGAACTGCGAGAGATTATGGCAAAACTAGGTTTTAGAACCTTGAATGAAATGGTAGGACAAGTACAAAAACTGGACAGAAAAAAAGCCATTGAACACTATAAAGCTGCTGGTATAGACCTTACTCCAATTCTTTATCAGATGGATGTGCCCGAAGGAACTAAGTTCCATAATACCGAAAAACAGCATCATGATATAGACAAATCCATAGAATTTGAAATTATCGGCAAGGCACACCCTGCTTTGTTCAGAAAGGAAAAAACCTCTTTGGATTTTCCAATCTGCAATACGGACAGGGCCGTTGGAGCAATCATTAGTAACGAAATATCAAAAATATATGGTGCAGACGGATTGCCAGAAAATACATTAAAACTCAATTTCACAGGCTCTGCCGGACAGAGTTTTGGTGCTTTTGCCACAAAAGGCCTTACCATGGTAGTTAACGGAAACACCAACGATTACCTTGGAAAAGGGCTTTCGGGCGCCAAATTGGTCATTAAGGTGCCATTTAAATCAACCATAAAACCAGAGGACAATATTATAACCGGTAACGTAACACTCTATGGGGCCACATCTGGTGAAGCATATATAAACGGTAAGGCCGGAGAACGTTTTTGTGTTCGAAACTCCGGTGCACAAGCGGTAGTTGAAGGTATTGGAGATCACGGTTGTGAATACATGACGGGCGGTGTTGCCGTTATACTTGGTTCCGTAGGAAGAAATTTCGGAGCAGGTATGAGTGGCGGAATTGCCTACGTGTACGATCCCGATAATACATTTAGCCGAAACTGCAACGGCGACCATTTGAACCTGCTTCCTGTTGATGAGGATAAGGACGTTCAACAATTAAAAGACCTGATAGAAAACCACTATAATGCCACCTTGAGCCCGTTGGGGCAACGAATTTTGGAAAATTGGGAAAAATGCCTTCCCAAATTCATTAAAGTATTCCCAGAAGAATACCGTCAAGCACTCATTAGATTGGAAGAAGAAAAAATGCAAACCTTATAATTTTAGACATGGGAAAGATTACAGGATTTTTGGAGTTTGACAGAAAGGACGAAACATACGTTCCTGTGAAAGAGCGTATCAAAAACTATAAGGAGTTTACAAAACCATTAAAGGAAAACGCACTAAAAGACCAAGGAGCCCGCTGCATGGACTGCGGTATCCCGTTTTGCCACAGTGGATGCCCACTAGGGAATCTGATTCCGGATTTTAACGACGCTGTTTATCAAGGCAAATGGCAAAAAGCTGCGGAAATCCTGCATTCCACGAATAATTTTCCTGAGTTTACTGGAAGGCTATGCCCCGCACCCTGTGAGGAAGCATGCGTTCTTGGGATTAACGAACCGCCCGTATCCATTGAGAACATTGAAAAAAACATTGTGGAGACCGCTTTTAAAAACGGATGGATACAACCAAAACCACCACTAACAAGAACTGGTAAAAAAGTGGCCGTTATCGGATCTGGACCAGCTGGATTGGCCGCAGCTCAACAATTGAACCGCGCAGGCCATACGGTTACGGTTTTTGAGCGCGATGAAAAAATCGGAGGACTGCTACGTTACGGAATCCCAGACTTTAAGATGGAGAAAAATGTTATCGATCGCCGTTTGGAGGTAATGGAAAAAGAAGGTATCGAATTTAAAACAGGCGTTCATGTTGGCGTCGATATTACAGCAACAGAACTGCAGCAAGAATATGATTCTATAGTTCTTTGTGGTGGGGCCACGGTAAGGCGCAACCTTCCCATTCCCGGCTCGGATGCCAAAGGAGTGGTACAAGCCATGGATTTTTTACCACAGAACAATCGAAAAGTGGACGGAATACCGTATCAAGGAGAAGAAATCTCGGCAAAAGACAAAAAAGTCATCGTAATTGGCGGTGGTGACACAGGTTCCGATTGTATCGGAACTTCTATACGACAAGGCGCCACAGACGTCATCAATTTTGAAATTATGCCAAAAGGCACCGTTGACCGTCCCGAAGGTCAGCCATGGCCATTTTGGCCAATGCGATTGCGAACCAGTACCTCGCACAAAGAGGGTGCGGAACGTATATTCAGTATTTCCACAAAAAAGTTTAATACGGATAAGACCGGTAAACTAATTAGCTTGGTCACTGCAGAAGTTGAGTGGATCAAGCAACCCGGAAAACGTCCCACTCTCAAAGAAGTTGAAGGAACAGAAAAGGAATGGAAATGTGATTTGGTATTATTGGCGTTAGGTTTTACCGGCTCCGAAACTACCATTGCCGATCAATTAGGGCTAGAAATTGACCCACGGACCAACATAAAAGCATCTGCAGCCAATTACAAAACAAATGTGCCAGGGGTATTTGTTGCCGGTGATCAGCGGCGTGGTCAATCTTTGATTGTTTGGGCCATTTCCGAAGGTAGGGAGGCTGCGCACCATGTGGACACTTTTTTAATGGGAAGTTCAAGCTTGCCGCTTAAAGGGGATGGGGATTTGCCAAGAGTATAGCGCACATAAACTTCAACTATACACCCTCAACTCCTCAATACTAAAGTATTGAGGAGTTTTTTTATCATTTTAATTTTACCGGAAGGATTACAAAGACCTGCGTGCCTGTTTCCTTAACATCTACATCCTGCCTATCTACGATCTCAATATTCCCATCCGTTTGATATTTTTTGGAAAAATGCTCCAATCGCTCTTTCGATAGCACTATTCCCACAGAATCATTCTTATGAATTTTTCGTTCTTTTATTTTTCTTGAATTCTTCAAACCAATTCCATTATCACATATTTCAATCTTGACTGTTTCATCCTCCCTTCTGGAAATTATTATTTGAAGTTTCATATCCTTTTTCTTTGGGGATAGGCCATGCCAAATGGCATTTTCTAAAAAAGGCTGTAACAGTAGTGATGGTATCTTAATTCCTGATAAATTGATATCTTCATCATTGATCATGCTATATTCAATAGCATTGTTAAACCTAAGGTTCTCGATATTGACATAGAGTTCCATAGTTTCCAATTCGTCGGCCAAGCTGGATTCCTTTTCCATGGTAGAGGCAAGAATCCTGCGAATCAACTTGGCGAACTTGTTCATGTAGTAAACAGCCTTTTCCTTATCGCTATCAATAATGTAGCGCTTAATGGAATTCAAAGAATTAAAGATGAAATGGGGATTCATCTGGCTCCTTAATGCCAATAATTTTAATTCGGCCAATTCTTTGTCGTATTTAGTTTTTACTCTTTCAAGCTTATCAGACTCAGCCTGAGCACTTAAAATAGATATATCCTTCTCCAATTGTTCCTGTACTTTTTGTTTTAATCGTTCATTCTCTTTTAATTGCAAAATCAACCGCTCCTGTGATTGGTTTTTTTCGTTAAGAATGAGGCGTTGCTTATAGCCCAGTGCGAGAGCGAAAAATATATTTTCTATAACCAAACCTATATAAAAAATACTATACCGTACTTCTTGCTCTTCAGGTGAAAGACCAATTCGTTTTATAATTGAAACGGCTAAGGCAGTCATTAATAAAAAAAAACCTCCCATTACAATATAGAATCGCAATGGAGATTTTAATTTAAATAAAGGGATAAATAGTAATAGACCAGATAAGTACGTTAAAACGGTAAAAGCCAGGTGTCCTTTTATTAAAATTTGCATGTCCCCTGTAATGACATAGAATAATTCTAGAATAATAGCATACAGAAAAATGATTCTCACCGTCCAATAGAAAAAGTGATACCACTTATATAAGTGTTTTTTAAAATCTAAAAGAACGTAGGCAAATACAATGTAAATGAGATTATAGGTTAAAATGAAATTAAGCTCAAGATGGTCAATAAATCCTCTAATGGGTTCAATGAGATCTATTACAAACCCAACTTTTGATCTATTGAGCAACCCAAAGAAAATCATAAATGTATATAGGCTATAATACAAATAAGCTTTGTCCTTGTGCTGAAAGTAAAGTAAAAAGTGGTAAACGCTTAAAATGAATAAAATCCCAATGACAAAAATTGTGATACCGTTCTCATTTGGATGATTGAGGACATCCACTAACCCATGCACAAATAAAAGAAAACTACCCATTTAAAGCTTGCATTAGCTTATGCTTCTTAGACCTCGAAACGGGCACATTAGTACCATCGCACAACACCAAATATTGACCGTCTTGGTTTACAAATTCCTTAATGGCATTCAACCGTATCAAATAGGAATTATGCACCCTAAAAAAACCATGTGCCAGCATATCTTCCAAATCCTTAAGTCGTTTACTAAGTACTTCTTTCTTTCCATTAACAAAATAGACTTCGGTATAATTTCCGTCGGATTTGCAATAAAGAATATCGTCACGATCCACATAAAGGGTCTTACCGGACATGGGCAAGGCCAATCGTTTTTCACCTTCCTCCCGCCATTCCTCGAACAGATCTTTCAACTCCGAACCCAACACATTCTTTTGCTTATTGGCCCTAATTCTCTCGATTACCTCAATTAAATCATCCGAATCAACCGGTTTCAGCAAATAATCAATGGCATGTTGACGAAAGGCCTTGATCGCATAATTATCATAGGCCGAGGTAATGACCAGGTCGAAACTCCTATATTTAAGCGTGTTCAACATTTCAAAACCATCCATCTCCGGCATTTCAATATCTAGAAAAACACAGTCCGGTTTAAGATAATTGATGGCAGAAATGGCCTCCAAGGGATCGGTAAAAGTGTCCAATATCTTCACATCGGCACAAAACCTTTCAATTTCCCATTTAAGGTTCTTAATGGCATTGAACTCATCATCGACAATTATGGCCTTTATCATTTTTGACTTGGTTAAGTCTTTTAAAGATAATCATTTACCCTTCAAACCATGGGACAATCACATAATCGGTGCTTTTGAACACATAGGAGGGTCGATTATATGGACAGATGGATTTATGCTTTTTCAAGATGATATTTTACCAATTATAAAATATTGTATTTCAAATACATAAAAAAAACCTACATCCATCTAACCTTTTCAAAAATAGAAACCTCCTTCTGTAGCTTTGAAACAGTCTCCCCTAAAAAATGCATTTGCACCAGTTATCGATTTGAGAAATTATAATGATCAAACAGCGTCAAATCAGTCACGAATAAACGCAACACATACTGCTTTCTTATGAGAATATTGTATTTGCTATCCATTGTCATTTTATTGTTTTTTTCGTGCAAGCCAAAAGAAAAAAACAGCAAAACCGTAGCTGACCCCATTCCGGTAGTATCCGCTTTAAAAAAGGGAGAAGTAAGTATTTCGACCCAAAGTATGGAGTTTTTTACTGCTGACACCCTGTATTCTGGCTGGAACAGATTAACGTACACGAACCAATCACCTGAAGTGCATTTCGTGTTATTGGATCTTTACCCTGAAGGAAAAACGATTTCAGACACCAAGTCCGAGGTGCTTCCACCATTTGATCAGGGGATGGAATTGATTATGAAAGGCGACATGGAAAATGCCGTAGCCGCATTTGGCAAACTGCCCGAATGGTTCCAAAATATAAAATTTATGGGGGGCACCGGTTTTATCTCGCCCAAACATACGGCGCAGAGTACCGTATTCCTGGAACCTGGGCGGTACATTATGGAATGCTATGTAAAAATGTTCAATGGGGAATGGCACACCTCACACGGTATGTTGAAAGAGGTAATCGTACTGGAGGAAAGCACTGATCGGCAACCTCCCGCCCCTTCTGTAACTCTGGAAATTTCAAGTACGGACGGGATAGTGCTACGCGATAGTTTAACGGCAGGAAAACAGATAATACAGACCAACTTTAAAGATCAAAAAATATGGGAACATTTTTTGGGACATGATGTTAATCTGGTTAAATATGATACAACGGCATCATTGGATTCCCTGGTACATTGGATGAACTGGATGAATCCAAGGGGATTGCGCACCCCTGCCCCAAAGGGATTCACTTTTTTGGGCGGAATGAACAATCTGCCTTCTGGGAAACACGGATATTTTGATGCTGACCTATCACCGGGAAACTACGTACTGATTTCCGAAGTACCCAAGGCCAACGAAAAAAATATGATGTACAAATTCACAATTAAATAAACAAACCATGAAAGCAAGAACACTTATTTCAACACTGATATGTTTTTTAATCATGGGTCAATCAAATGCCCAATTTTTTAAAAAACTAAAGAAGAAAGCCAAAGACGCTGTAGAGCGCACCGTTTTGGAACGAACCGATAAAGAAGTCTCAAAAGGAACGGACCGCGCCATCGATTCCATTACCCAAGGAAAAAAAGGCAAAAAGACTCCTAAGAGCATTGGTGAAACAGAGAAAAATACGCCTACCAAAAAACAAACTGATGCCAAGAACAAAGCGATGGAGCAAAAAATGGCCGGTTTATTCGGGGGAAAGGACCTGAATGGAGTACCTGACATCTACACCTTTTCATATAAGGCCACAATGAAAATAACCACGCGTAAGGACGAAACCGAAATTCAGTATTGGATGGAACCGGACCAAAGGTATTTTGGCAACTGGCAAGAGCAGGGAACCACCAACAGTATTTCCATAATGGACATGGAGAATAAAATGGTGGTGATGTTCATGGATGACGGTGAACGTAAATCGGCCATGAAAATGCCCGTAGGAAAAAAAATGATGGAAAAAATGGCCAAGAAAATGGAGCAAAAGTCAAACGCTGATAACGTGCAGGTCACGCCGATCGGGAACAAAACCATACTCGGATATACGTGTCAGGGGTATCAAATCACAAGCAAGGAAGGCATCTCAAAAATTTGGCTCACCAATGAGAGCCCAGTGGGGTTCTTGGGAGGCATGGGACAGGCAGAAAGCATACCCACAACAGGCCTGCCCATTGGAAGTAATACGATGTTCATGGAAATGCAGTTCGAGTCCGCCAAAAAGAAAAAGGACAATTTCAGCATGGTATGCACCGAACTTGTGCAAGAGGATTTAATCCTTGTAAAAGCGGACTATCTATCATCCAACCCATAAAAATATTAGTATGAAAAATATAGTGTTTTATATAGTATTCCTAATCATATCCACTACCCATCTGCAAGCCCAAGAATTCGATATGGGCGATATAATGGAGACCGCAATGGATTTTGTAGAGGAAGCCCAAGGCGGAGCAGAAACCCAAGCCGACAACCAATCCATGGGACAAATGGTCGACAAATTACTGAAGAAGACCGATGACCCAGCTTTTAAAGCACTTATAGAAAACCTAAGCCAAGCATTAAAAGAATTTGAAAACGAGTCCTATACCGGTAAATGTCTGCAGGTAATGGGCGCCTATGCCGAAGCATTGGCCTATGCAGACCGAAGAGTTGAATTGGCCGGCAATGCCTGCGAAAAAAAAGAGTGGTTGGGCATTGAGGGACTCTTACTCTTGACCGGGGGCACCATTAATTATTGTCCCACAGAATTTTATGGGCTTTCCGATGAAAGCTTAGATGAAAATGAACAGAGAGAAGTTATTCTTGGATATGAACAGAGAATAAAAAATTATTTTTTTGGGTCACTTAGTGACAATGAAATACTATTGAAAGCTTACGAACATGCCGGTAAAAAAGCTACAAACTACGCAGCTTATGAACAGTATGTCATTGCCGTGCTAGAACAGCAAGGTAAATCTTTTGAAAAGCTATCTGCTGAGCAAAAAGACTATTTAAAAAAATTATGGGAAAAAGATCATGGGAAAAAGTTTGATGATAAAATCATGAATGAATTTCCGCACCTTGAACTTTATAAGAAGTTTGAAAATGCCAATGAACAATTAGATATTAAAACCTTTACTCAAGGCAAGAAAGGGTCCCAGGAAGAAATTTCAAGCATGGTCGATTTTGTAGGCAAAATGTTCACTCCAGAATTTATGCTTACTAAGACGGTTGAAATCGCGAAACTTAGCAACCTTTACAAATGCAGCAACTAAAACCGATAAAATACATCTCCAATATTTTTTTAGCTAAAACCATTATGAAGACCATAAGAACAGTACTCATTATCCAAACGGTGTTTTGTTTGGTTGCCTGCAACCCAAACAACCGTAAAAACCAAGAACAAGGATCTACTCAACCGGGGGTCTCCAATACACCATCAGAATCTTTTGAAGAAAACAAAAACTCCCTCTTGAACAAAACACCACTCACCAAAGAACAATTTGCCTCTTGGTTGCCAGAGACCATGTTGGGACTTCCCTTAACATCATCTACCATTAATCTACTCCCTGGTGTTGGGTCGTGCACGGCGAATTATAGTCAGGGAAATACAAGAATTCGGATCATGATCATAGACGGTGCCGGTGAAAAGGGTGCCAATGGTGTTGCTCCTTACAGAGCTACGAGCACATTGAATATTGACGACAAAGGTGCTTGGGGAAGTACCAAAACGGAAACCGTAAACGGCTTAAAGGCCAAGGTGTCCTATTTGGAAGAGGACAGACTCAATGCATCCATGTTCTATAACGAAAGATTTGCAGTGGATATAAAACTTAACGAACTCACTAGGGGGTCCCTTGACCAAATAGCACAGGAATTGAAATTGGAAAAATTGAAAGAAATAGCACTTCAATAACAAATGAAAAATCAAGGCACGACAGGTTTGGACGATCAATCCCGGCGGGAATTTTTCAGACAATTGGTTTTAGGGGGAACTGGAGTTTTTTTGTCTCCTTTGCTACTTCAAAGCTGCAGTGATGAAGATTTGGGCAGACCTCCTTTTGCGGTATGGGAAGATATGATAAAAGCCTTAGAACAGAGCCCGGACCATTTTATGGGCAGACGCAAGACTCTTGTAGCCTCCAAAGACCCCAAGGCCATGACAGATTTCGTAAGGGATAGTTTTCAGGTTTTACCCTGGCAAAGCGATTTTCTGCACCATGCGGCCTATGGTTCCATTTATGGAACAGCAATGGCGCTACGCTGTGGTTTGGCAACCCCAAGGGAAAAAGCAGAGATTTTAAAGGACATGTTAGTGGATGCTGGATACGAAGCCCGCGTGATCATGGAGGAAACCAGTATTTCATTGGAAGAGGCAAAAGCAATTGTTTTCCGAAAATACATGCCAGAATTTAATCCTCCCGTCTCGGAAGGTAACATAAAAAAATGGCACAAGGCATTGGGTATATCTGCTCCGCAGGGAAGTGTGGATGTTATTCCCGACCTGCTGGAACAAGCCAACTCCCTCACGAACAAACTGCTCAACACAATCGACCCAAAATTAATTCGAGACAGTATTGTAAACTTTAGGTTTCATACAAATGCCGTTCCCTCGGTCGCTTTTAAGGATGGGGAAGAAGAAAAGTATGCACATGTATTTGACCCAGAGGTATCATTTGGAAACCTACACCCCACCAACACCGAAAACCATTTTTATGATGCCGTAGAAATGAGACCTTTTGAGAATGAGGAAGTCACCTTAACCCTATCTTGCCGTAGAGCACTGGATCATTGGAACGAAACTGAATTGCTATCGGGAACATGGAAGTTGTCCGAACTTTTGGGAAACCAATTACAGATCCAATTTCTCAACAATATGACTTTAGCAGATCAAGCAACCCAAACCGTGTCTCAAATTGCCCACTTTACCCCCTGTTTTGCCGTCCAATGCCTAAATGAAGAACGTGGGACTGCAGAGGAACGCTCTGTTATGGGAGAGCCTATCACAATGGAAGGAGAGCGGATTTTTGAAACCTATAGTCCATCTAGTTTACCAGAGTCAGAAGAAGCAGGTGCCATTGAAAAAATCCACAGCTTTGAAGCTAAGGTGCTGCCTCAAGCATTTCCAAAAGTACGGCTCGAACTAAGTCCCATGGACGCTTCTGGGGCAATCGTCGAAGGTCTTTCCATAAACAACTTTTCCGTTACCGATAATGGCAAACCTGTATCGGCCTGGATGAAACAAAATACCATATCCCCCAAAATCCTATTACTTTATGACACTTCCGCAAGCATGCCTGCGGAATATGCCGGTGAACAAATTAAAATGTTCTTAGAAAAAACAGAGGCCGCCATCCGTGAAGCATATCCAACGGTGCATCTTATTTTACAGGCTACGGGATCCAATATCTATACCGCTCTGCTTAAAGCGAAACAATTGGACGTTGATCTTATCCTTTACGCTACGGACGGTGATAACAACGATGAATTTGACCGTGCATTTACCCCGATTTATGAAAACGGTCCCCCTGCAATCTTCCTTAATGTAAAACCACAGGGCACAGTTTACAGTTACCTACGGCAGAACATGGAGTTTACTGAAATCGCTGCGGACGATCAAGAGCGTACCATTGTCGAAATAAAACACATTGTTGATGGTTTGGAATTTCCTGCCTACATTCTTACCTACAGCTCCTTTGATGAAACAAGTGATCATGTCGTATACATAACTATAAAAAACACCTCACATAACACCCAACTCCCTTTCCGATTCCCCGAAAAAAGCGATCACTTACTGGGAAACCGTATGGTAGGACTTTACCTTACTCTAAGTCGCAGGGGAATACAACCCATAAAAAGAGTATTGGCAGGTTACGAACCACACCTGGACTTTTACGGCGAACCTACAAAGCTTACCCGTAAAATGATAGATGAAGTTCATGAACTGATCCTTGGTGGTGCCGTAATGTCTTTTGAACGAGAAGCCCCGACCCTTTCCATACAACTAACCGAATATTTGCAAACATTATTGAGCAATAAAGAATGGTTTGAAGCGTATCAGGATGGCAACATGGAAACGGCCATTGTAGAACTGAACAAAGGAACCCACAGTTACCCTGCCCTGCTATTAAGTATGGTCCAACCATTGCGTAATTGTTTTTCTGAAGAAGGCGTTACCTATCCACGGGGCTTTCGTACGTCTTTGATCAAGTTTAAGCCCGGGTATCATTCAGGAAACTCCAACACCTCTTTTGATTATTTTCCAACCTCTGATTATATCACAGTGACTCGTACCGGAACCGGCAATTTTGTAACAACCTTGAACAAGACAGCACAACTTGCTATTTTGGAAGGCAAAGTGTTTGAGAAAAGTACACTTTCAGAACTTGGCGATAAGACCTTAGCACTTAATATAGACCAAAATACATTTAATGGACAGCTCCCTGTTCTCAAACCCAAAGATTTACATTATTTCTCACGCCAAATATTTGGAGGCAGTACCATGAAGTTATTCGACATAACTTTAGAAAAGCGCTCCTATTGGCAAATCAATACGGGGACAGGAGAACTTTATGGAATTCTACCCGATCAGACCGGAGGTGGAACCAATACCACTTACGCACAATTAAAAAACTTAGAAACAGTACTTGATGAGTATTCCAAACTTGTCTCTAAAATGAATCTAGGAATGACCATGATGGGTGTAGGCA